>CALUUU010000129.1 GCA_944324035.1 Candidatus Gastranaerophilales bacterium | reverse complement strand
ACTATCGCGTGTTTTTCTCTTTTGGTTCGTTTTCTCTGCTTGGTTGTTCGCGTTTTACGAGTTCCAGAGCATTGCCCGCCGGCAATACTCTTCACTCTACGCTCACAATCCGCTTTTTTCTTCGCAAATAAAAAGAGAAAATGAACAATAAATTACATAACTTATCTATATTGCCGATTGATGAATATAACATGGGGTATGTATGTAACTAATTGCTTGACATGTACAGCAATGACGGATTGATGAAATGCCATGCAGGAATAAGGTGTCATCCTGAGCGAATGCGAAGGATCTCTTTCCATGAGGTTCTTCGGGGTATTCACCCCTCAGAATGACTTTTACTGACATCCCGAACTCGTTAGACTACTTTTTCACAAAAATATAACTCCCCATCCCAGCCTTCCCCAAGTAGGGGAAGGAGTTAATGACTGCCGATAACATGGGGTATATATGGGTCATCCTTCGCTCCCGCTGCACAATAGTCCAAGATAAATTTAAAAATCCTGTCATTCTGAAAGTGCAGAAAAATTAATTTATTTAAAATGGTTAATATAACATTATAGCTATATTTGTCCCTTAATTTATATCTATTGCGGAGGAAGATCGCCTTTTACATCAGCTACTATATCGCTGGATAATCCGAATTCATCGTGCAAAGCTTGTACCGCTCTATTTGCATCGGATTTGTCAACAAGACAGCTGATTTTAATTTCACTGGTTGATATCATCTTTATATTTATTCCAAGTTTTGCAAGTGTTTCAAACATAGTGGATGCTATACCCGGTCTGTCAATCATGCCGGCACCGACAATAGAAACTTTTGCAATATCTGAATTAATTTGGATTTCTCCGCAGTGAATAGTTTCTTTTAGTTTATTAAGTGTTTCTTCGGTTTTATCAATATCTACATTATCAATAGTGAATGCAATATCGTTTGTATTGGAAACTTTTCTTGCATAAGACTGGATAATCATATCAACAGATATATTTTCCTGTGCTAATTTAGAAAATATTTTGGCGGCTTGACCAGGAACATCAGGTACATCACATACAACAATCCTTGCTTGCGTCAAATCTGCTGCCACACCGGTAACGGGTTTATCTATTTCCATTTTTTCTACTCCTAGTATTAAAGTACCAATATCATCTGTCTTAAAACTGCTTCTGACTCTTAGAGCAACATTATTTAATTTAGCAGTTTCAACGCTGCGCGGATGAAGAACCCCGGCGCCTGCGTGTGCAAGTTCCAGCATTTCTTCGTATGATATTTCTTTTAGTTTTGAAGCTTTTGGTACAATTCTCGGGTCTGTTGTGTAAACACCTTCAACATCTGTATATATGTCGCATCTTTCGGCATTTAGTGCTGCTGCAAGTGCCACGGCAGATGTATCAGAGCCGCCGCGTCCGAGTGTTGTAATTTCACCGTCTTCCGTTACTCCTTGAAATCCTGCAACAACAATGATTTTACCTTCAGACAGCTTTTGTTTTAATTTGTCTGTATTGATTTTTACAATTCTGGCCTTTGTGTGAACATTTTCTGTAAATATACCCGCCTGCGTTCCGTTAAAACTTACGGCATCATATCCTTGAGCCTGAATTGCCATTGTTAATAATGCTATTGAAACACCTTCCCCAGTTGAAAGCAGCATGTCCATTTCTCTTTCGGACGGAGTTTTGGATAGTTCTTTCGCCATTTTAACCAAGTGGTCGGTTGTGTGACCCATAGCTGAAACAACAACTACAACGTTGTTTCCGTTGTTTTTTTCTTTGATGACAATCTTGGCGACATTCTTAATTTTTTCTGTATCAGCGACTGACGTGCCGCCGAATTTTTGAACAATAATCCTTCTCAATTTTTACCTACTTATACATATTTTTAAGTTCTGTATACTCATCTGTATACTTGAAGCCGTTTTCATCAATTGATATAATCTTATCACCGATTGACAGGGTTTCTCTCACATTATATTCGCAATTATTTTGTTTTACAAGTATGTAACTAACGTGAAATAAAAGATTTAATATTTCAATATTATCGTCTTTTAATTTGAGGGCGCGTCTTAGTTTTCGTTGTGCACTTTCAATCTCATTATTTTTTATTAAAAATTGTGAATATTGTATGTAATTTTTGATGTCTGCCGGATTTTCCACGAGAGATTTTTCAAAGTATTCTTTTGCGTTATTGATATCGTTTAGCTGCTCATACGCGCAGGCAATGTAATAATTTAATGAGGTGTCAAAGAATATTCTCTCTTTTATTTTTTTGCAGATATCTATTGTATCCTGCCAGTTTCCGTCTTTAAAGGCGATTATTGCGATTGCTTTTGCATAAACGTAATTAGAGTCGTCAAGATTAGTAATGCTGTTTATAATATTTTTGGCTTCATCAATATCTCCAAGACCTGCGAGAGATAATGCTATTCCTGCTCGTGTTTCGTTATCCCCTTTGGAAAGCTCTTCTGATTTTTCGAATTTTTCTTTTGCAGCTTCAAACTCATTATATATTTGAAGAGTTACACCCCAGTCAAAAAACAGATGGGTCGTTAAAAGTTCTCTTTTAAATGCTTCTTCGTACATTTGCAAGCTTTTTTCTTTTTGTCCTTTAATTACATATAACTTACCCAGAAGAAGATATGCAGGAAGCATATTTTGGTTAAATTCCAAAGCTTTTTTTGCATAATGAATTGCGTTGTCCCAGTCTTGTTTTATATATTTAAGGTTTGCATATTCATAGTTGTTTGTTTCGTTAGGACAAACATTTGCAAGGAAACTTAACTTTGTTTCCGCTTCATTATATTGACCGGTTCTTATTTCCATAATAGCAGCTAGCAGAAGCGCCATAAAGTTATACTTGTTAATTTTGACAGCTTCAAGAAATTTTTCGTGAGCCTCGTTGTATCGTTTCTGCTTCATTAACGCCATTCCCCAGCCAGCAAAAACATCTGTATTCATAGGGTTAATTTTATTTGCGTTTTCAAATGATTCTTCAGCCTCTTCATTTTTCCCGCTGTTTACAAGAGAAAATCCTAAAAGCCGCCAAATTTCTTTATCGTTATTGTTCAAATTTGCAGATTTTTTGTATGCGTTAACAGCCTCCGAAAGTCTGCCCGTCCGCTCGTAGATTATTCCCAGATATTTATGCACAAGGGCATCTTCCTGAGGAAGAGCCAATGCTTCGTTAAGTATCTGTTCGGCTTTTTGAAAGTCATTATTCTCAATACATTTTTTTGCCCTGTTTACAAACGCCAGAGAAGGCATAGCCTGTACAACAGAGTCTTTCTCGTATTTATCCAGTGAAGCGCTGATATGCATAATCTTTTCTATTATTTTTTTTAGTTTGTCAAACAATCTGCAACCTCCCTAAATGCGCCTTTGCCGCTTTCTTTTTCTGTTATTTGTATTCCCGGGATATTTTTAACCTCTTGAACCGCATGGGGAACTGTTATCTTGTATTTTGCATGTTTAAGGCATTCTGCATCGTTTATGTCATCTCCGATATAGAGGTATTCCTCTTGTGAAAGATTATGTTTTTCTATAATAGATTTCATAACCTCAATTTTGTTATGGATTTTTTGGTGAACTTCGGTGAGTTTAAATTTGTTTGTTAAAAGTTCTATTGCGGGATTTTTTTCTCCCGAAATAATTGCGATTTCAAACCCTTTTTTTCTTAAATTGTTGAATCCGATTATATCTTGAAAATTGAGCCGTCTTGTCATTGAGTAATCATCATTTATGTATACAAAGTTGTCAGTAACAACCCCGTCAAAATCTGTTATAATCCATTTTATTGACTTTGGTAATTTTAACATTTATTTATACTACTTCCTTTAAAGTATTAACAACTAAATCCCTATTTGCTATAATTATACCATAAATTACTAAATTACAGGCTAAGGTTAAAAAAAGTAAAGATGCTTTGGTATATTTTAAATTTCGGTATAATTATTGTATTTATTCTTTTGTTTCTGATAACCCGCCAGACTAACAAGCGCTGGTCAAAAATAAATGATTATTTAGGTACTGTTACAAATACGGTCAATTCAATCAGATACGGCGATTTAACTACAAAGATAGAAAAGTTGGAGCATCCTACTTACCAAAATGTTACGGACAGTATTAACCGAATGGTAGAAACCTTAAACGACAGGGAAAAAATGATTATTGAGTATCAGGGTGAACTGATGCGCCAAAATAAGCTTCTTGAATCGGTTATTAATTCCTTGTCGGATGGTATTTTAATTGTAAACGAGCAATTGCATATTTTGCGGGCTACACCTAAAATTACAAGCTGGTTCGGGGTCAAAGGTTCTAATATTATCGGACGCAGTATAACTGACTTTGTTCAGTTCCCGGATGACATACATCTTGACAGAATGAATTCTAAAGATGTGTTTATAAAACATACTCCGACAAATAATTTCGTCTTGAGTTCTATCAAACTTTCAATGGATGATAATAAAAAACGTTATGTAATGATTATAAAAGATGTTACGACAGAAAGAGAAATTGAAACATTAAAAGAAGATTTTGTGGCGACACTTACGCACGATTTGAAGGTTCCGATTGTTGCGGAGGCGAATATTCTGGAATTCCTTGTTAACGGAAAATTCGGCGAGATAAATGATAAGCAGAAGCTCGCAATTACCAATATGCAGGCTTCAAATAAAGAACTGTTAAATCTGGTGCAAATTGTACTTGATACCTATAAAATGAAAGACGGCGGCATAAAGTTATTTAAAGAAAATATAAAGTTAAACGAATTTATCAGTAAAATTATCACGGATATGGAGCCAATTGCCGCAGATGCCGGTCTGCATGTTAATTTTGTCCCGGATAGAAATATTAAGGTTACGGCAGATCCTATGCAGTTGGAAAGAGTTGTTAAAAATTTGATTAATAATGCAATTTACCATAGCAATACCAAAAAAGATATTGATATTAAAATCGGCGAGCTGCCGGGGTATATAACAATTTCAGTAATTGATTACGGACAGGGCATATCTGAAAATGATATTAAACTTATATTTAATAAATATTATTCAGCTTCCAAAAAGTTCCGAAAAATCGGGACGGGTTTGGGATTGTATCTTTCCCAACAGGTAATAACCTCCCACGGCGGCGAGATTGTTGTTACAAGTGAAGAGAATGTTAGAACTGAATTTTGTATTAAATTACCATTTTAATGCGTGTTAAATTTCAGAAGTGTTTCAATATATCGCAAATTCCACAGATACAATAAAAAGCCAGTTATTTTTACATACCCCAGGTTATGGGAACCTTTTGTTTTGAAACTTAGTTATGACATAAATCGCAACGCTTATGTCATCCTTGCCCAAGAAACCGTTACAGGGAAGCTATCTGTCATCCTGAGGATGAAATCCGAAGGATCTCTTTTAATATGAGATTCTTCGGGGTTTAAACCCCGAAGAATCAGAAAATGCGCCATTGCGAAATCGGATTTTCGGAAGGGTGTAGCACTCTGCCGACAAAACGATTGAGTATCGTTTTGGAGAGGAAGAACCCGCAAGTTGGAGCCGGACGTTACTCCGGCGACAACCCGAATAATCCGAGGC
>CALUUU010000128.1 GCA_944324035.1 Candidatus Gastranaerophilales bacterium | reverse complement strand
TTCTTCTATTGTTAAGAAAAAACAATTTTTGTCACCGAATTACGTAACATATACAAGAATGACATAATGTTACTCACGTATGTGAGTCAGGCGAACGTGCACGAAGTGCGATAGTGAGCCTTGAAAGAATTTGAGCTGAAAGCTCAAATAATATTTTGGCATTGAGCGTTAGCGAAATGCTGGGAATGTTTGCGTGTTTCCTTTTCTTTGGTTCGTTTCTTTTCCTTTGCTTCGCAACCAAAGGAAAAGAAATGGACATGAAGGGAAGCTTTGTATCAAAATAAAAGGTTCCCATAACATGGGTTATGTATAAATCAAGTCATTCTTACGCATGGAGCAGAGCCGAATGATGCTGTTTTGAAAAATTTTGGTAGAATTTCTTATATAACTCCACAAAAAACCGGCTTGTTATGCAAGCCGGTTTAATTTAAATTCTAGTTTTCTGGTTCTGTTATTGACTTCAACAATTCATAAGAAACGTTCCAGCTTGAAAGACCGCCGGTAGCCTTATATTTAGAGAGCTGTTTATCACGTTCCGATTTTAATTTTTTCTGTTCTTTGTTAAATTTATCAAGTTTTTTCTTATCTGCATTTCTTTCTTCCACAATCGGGTTTGCATAAGCTAAAAATGCTCTGTACTCGTTGCAGCCGTATCCTGCTTTAACTTTTGACGGGAAATTGTATGTTAAATAATCGTAAATATACATAGCTCTTTCACTATTTGCTGGTTTCCCTTGTAAAATTTCCATAGTACTGCCCGGCATTTTTGTAAGGACAACAATACCGGCTAACGGATTGTATCCTCCGTTAATCATTAAATCAATACCCATTATATCAGCATCCTTGTTATATTTGGTATTTTCTTTATTTGTAACATATTCGCTGTTCATTGCAGTACTTATAACATTGTCAGAACTCAAATTTCTGGTAAACAGATTTTTGAAAAAACTTCTGACTTTCTTTTTTCCGACATTATCCGCAATAATACCGCCAAGTTCATGAGCCACTACATAAGCTACTTCATTATCATTTCCTGTATAAGAAAGATCCGTAGAACTTACCTGGATAGTATTTGTGGTAGTTGCAGAAGAATTATCAGCAGCACCGTTTACAACCTTAAACTTAATAGTAGATGGCAGACTGTTTGCCTTGACAATTTGTGCTCCTACAGGTGCAACTCTGTTAGCTGCAACCCATGTTGCTGCATTTGCAGGCATTACAATTACCGCTGCCGCAAAAAGTGACAAAAACCATTTTTTCATCTTTTTCTCCTTTCAAACACTTATATTAATCAGTAAACCTAAACCTTATTAAAGCAATAATGGCATGAATACCGTCTTTCCAGGTTATTTTTTTCCCTTCCGCAAATTCACGCCCGTAATAAGATACAGGAAGTTCGTACAATCTTGCCCCGCGTTTCAAAACTTTTGCAGTAATTTCAGGCTCAAAATCAAATCTGTTTGATTTAATTTCAATACCCTTTATAAAATCTGCTCTGAATGCTTTATAGCAGGTTTCCATATCGGTTAAAGTAGAACCGTAAAGGATATTTGTCAACAGCGACAAAAATTTATTACCCAAAAGATGAGTAAACATAAAAGAGCGGGAAGGTTTTCCGCCGGCAAGCCTTGTGCCGTAACAAACATCCGCTTTGCCATCCAGGATTAGTTTAACCAAAGGAGCATAATCAACAGGGTCATACTCTAAATCCGCATCCTGAATTACAATAATATCTCCAGTTGCCTGCTTAAAACCTGTTCTTAAAGCGGCACCCTTGCCTTGATTTTTCTCATGATAAAATATCTTATGATTTTGGAACTTGCTGTATAATTCTTTAGTTCCGTCTGTTGAGCAGTCGTCAATCAGAATTATCTCTTTTTCCAAACCGCAAAAATCTGCTTTCTCTACTTTTTGCACCATTGTTTCAAGCGTAGCCGCTTCGTTATACACCGGAATTAATATAGTAATCTTTTTCATCTCACCCATGGAAACCCCTCAAATAAAATTTTTTGTATTATTCGTAAAAATATTGTATAATAAAAAAAGAAAGTTGTAAAAGGATTAACAATGGAGCATACGGAATTAAGAACTACCCAGGAAACGGAAAAAGGGGAAATATTAATAAAAGAAATACTTGCAAAAATAGAAGATACAAAATTTAAAGAAGCTCACGATGACCTGATAAAGACGCAGGAGTACTTTAAACAATACGATTCTTCCAATGAATATCTGTCAATTTGTCTGAGTCTGTTAGCTTTAACAGATTATTTGGAAGATAAAAGCAAGCTTCGGCAAGCATTTGCACTGCTTCAGGATGCGGCCAGTCTTGCAGAATTTTCCAAAAGCACCACTGCAAAAATGTTCTGTGAATTTGCAACAGCAAACATAAACTATAGCGAAAATAATACTGATATTGCATACAGGCACTATAACAATGCCAAAAATTACGGGCTCATTTGCGATAATTTCGAAATTTTAGGCTATATTGTAAGCCGTATGAAACAAATTAAAGAAGGTGTAAGTTTCTCTCTCCCGACACAAAGCGACCCACTTGTGTCGCTTGTAAAAATAGGACGTTCAATTACCGCGCAAACAGATATCAACGTGTTGTTAAAGGTAATTGCCGAAGAAACAAAAATTGCAATGCAGGCAGACAGATGTACGGTATTTTTATACGACAAAAAAACAAATGAACTATGGTCAAAAGTTGCACTCGGCATGGACAATCAGGAAATAAGATTTCCGGCGGATAAGGGTCTTGCAGGATATGTTGTAAGAACCGGAGAGTCAATAAATATAACTGATGCCTATAATGATGACAGATTTAATCCTGATGTAGATAAAACTACCGGCTACAAAACCAAAAATATACTCTGTATGCCGATAAAAAACAACAATCAGGAAATTATCGGAGCATTCCAGGTTCTTAATAAAAACAACGGAGTATTCACTAAAAGCGACGAAGACTTGCTTGTTGCAATCGGCGGCAGCGCAAGTATTGCTTTAGAAAATGCACAGTTATTTGAACAGCAGAAAGAACTTTATAAAGAACAAAAATTGCTTTTTGAAAGCTTTATTAATACCCTTGCTGCCTCAATTGATGCCCGCGATAAAATTACAGCAGGTCATTCTACAAGAGTTAAATTATATTCCATGCTTATTGTTGACGCACTGAATCTTGATGCAAAAACAAAAGAAATCATAGAAAAAGCCGCTACACTTCACGATATAGGTAAAATCGGTATAAGAGATTCAGTTCTTCAGAAAGAAGGTAAACTCACTGACGAAGAATACAAACACATTCAGGAACACGTAAAAATAACACATAATATATTGCAGCAAATCTGTACAAATGAAGATTTTAAGCAGATAAGCGAAATTGCGTGTTCACACCACGAAAAATACGACGGCTCCGGATATTACAGACACCTGAAAGGAGAAGACATCCCTTACGGCGGACGTATTCTTGCTGTATCCGATGTGTTTGATGCCATCACTTCAAAAAGACACTACCGTGACAAAATGCCTATTGTAAACGTTATAGATATTTTGCTAAAAGGCGCCGGCTCACATTTTGACAAAAATTTAGTTGATGTATTTTTAAAAATTCCGTCAGATAAAATAGTTAATGTTTTTCTGACAGAAAGTCATATGAAATTTAAAGCCAAAGACTGTAAAATATTAAGTAAATATAATTTACTCGACATATACCGGATGGCAACAGAACAAAACATCTCAGATGATGAAAAAAATATTGTTTCGTTGTTTAATTATTATTATGAAGGGAAACAGGAATAACTTATTCATGAAAATTAAAAATGCAATTATATATACAAGTATCATTGCAGCTATCGGATGTTATCCGGCAGCCGCTTCCATGCTTGATTATATAAATCCTGCCGACCCTGCAAATACCCCTTCCGGTCAATATAATACAGAAGATATTTTAATACCGCAGAAAGCAAAACTTACCAGGAATGATATCCATAATCACTATGCAATCGGCATGCAGCGCTTTATGCAGGCAAATGTAAAATCCGCATATATGGATTTTAAAATCATGATAGAAACAATTGTTCCTAATGATTATGCATACTTAAAAATGGCTGATGAAATGGCTGAGATAGGATTTTTTACATTAAGTGAAGACGCCGCAAATAAAGCTTCTGACAAAGATATCGCCTATACCCAGTCAGAAGATATAAAACAATTCTATTTTCCAAAAACAATGCTTGAACCGGATGACGAAATATATTTGGCTGAAATTTATTCAAATATAATATATAATGCCCAGAGTAAAGAAGCGACAGCAGAACTTATAAAAAATACAGCCCTGCTGGCGAAATCGGATTATGCAAACTACCTTGCAGCACTGGGACTTTTAAAAACCGGTGATATTAAAAATGCTGAAATATACATAAATACAGCTCTTAAATCAAATCCGGACAATCTTAATTATCAAAAATTAAAAATAGAAATTATTTTACAAGGCAGCAAACCTAAAAATGCTCTGAAATATCTTAAAGTCTTAAAAGAAAATAAACTCTATACAAGCGAATACATTAAAAAAATTAATCAGCTTGAACAATACACATTATACAAAACAGAAAAAAATGAAACATTGAAAAAGTATCATCTGGGATATTATTACTTTTTGCTGGAAGAATACACAAAAGCTGCCAGAACTTTGCAAGGAGCAATTACAACAAAGAAAAAAACAAATCGTGAAGTATACGCACTGCTGTCAGAAGTTTATTACATGCAAAAAGAATATGAAAAAGCTGAAAACTTTGCAGATAAATCTCTTCAATTAGGCGGGAAAAACAAACAGGCTTCTTTTATAATGGGAAAAATAAAATACAGAAACAAGGATTTTAAAGAAGCATTAAAATATTTTAAAGATGCAGAATCAAAAAGTGATGCAACAGCTTCCGCCTGGCTTGCAATGACTTATGAAAGGCTTGGCAGCAGCGAAAAAGCAAAAGAAATTAATGCAAAAATTCTAAAAGAACATTCTGATTGTGCACTGGCATATTATAATGTTGCTTTACAAGATAAAGAAAGAGAATATGAATATCTCAAAAAAGCAGTTGCCATAAATCTTACCTTTATAGACGGCTGGGCTGCACTAACCCAAAATGCAATTGATAAAAACAATATAGATAAAGCGCGCAAATACCTGGCAATTGTAAAATATATTGACGAAAATGATTTTAGATATTATTATTATCAAGGATTGATATATAAGATGAAAGGGTTAACCCAGGACGCAAATTTTTATTTTAAAAAAAGCCTGACAATAAACCCTGATAACGAATTGGTCAAAAAGGAACTTGGAATATGAAAAAAAACATTCTGATAGTTGAAGATCATGAACTTACGCGCTTTGGTTTAAAAACCGCATTTGAGGGTGTAGACTTTGTCGGCACATTATATGAAGCAGATTCTGCAGAAAAGGCTCTTGAAATATTTAACAACAATCAGATTGATATAGTAATAATGGATCTCGGGCTTCCTTTAATGAACGGTATTGACGCAACCCGCCAAATCAGAATGGCAAACAAAGATACAAAAATTATTATCCTCACATCCCATAATGACGAAAAAGAAGTTTTAAACAGTCTGAGAGCAGGTGCAAATGCTTACTGTTCAAAAGAAATCAATCCGCAAAGATTAATACAGGTAGTTCAGTCAGTAGCAGACGGAGCAGCATGGTTTGACCCTTCAATTTCCCATATTGTGCTTGAAGCTGCAACAAAATCACAGGAAGCAGCCC
>CALUUU010000127.1 GCA_944324035.1 Candidatus Gastranaerophilales bacterium | reverse complement strand
CTCTGCAAAGAATTTTCTCTTATTATATTTTCAAACCCGCTTTGTTTAAGATTTTCTTCAAATCTTTCAGAAGCTTATCCTATCAATATAACAGTTGTAATATGTTTTTTTACAGCTTCACAAAATTCACCCAAGTCTGTCAGCTTGTCGCGCCCGCCTGCGATTAATGCTACATTGCAATTGTTGAAAGAATTTATTGCAACAAGAGATGCTTCCGGGTTTGTAGCTTTTGAATCGTTGTAAAATACTGTGCCGTTACTTTCTGCAAATTTTTCAAGCCTGTGCTCCGGAACCTTAAACGATATTATGGCTTTTTTAATATCTTCATTAGAAATTCCTTCTATTTTAGCGCAAATTATGGCACACTCGGCATTTTGCATATTGTGCTCCCCGATAAAAGGACATTCATCTGTGCGGATAATTTCTTCCGCTTTGCCGTTGCGTTTGAACCATATAGAGCCGTCTTTTACGTAAGAACAATTGTCACCTGTTTCATCACCGAAAAGAAAAACTTCTCCGGCGGCGTGCTTGGAGAACTCAAGCAGCTTTTCATCTTTAGCATTCAAGACTGAAAAAGCCGGATTTTGAGGTGATTTAAAAATTCTTGCCTTTGCCTCAAAATAGTTTTCAAGAGTCTTATGCCATGTTATATGATCAGGCGTAAAATTTGTAAACACGGATATTTGCGGCTGGAAAGAAGGTGAATATGCAAGCTGGAAAGAGGAACATTCACATACAAAATAATCAATATCTTCTCTGTCAACCAAATCACACGGAGGATTTCCGTAGTTCCCGCACGGTTCTGCTTTATATTCACTGCTCAATATATGGGCTGTCAGCGCTGTTGTTGTTGTTTTCCCGTTAGTTCCCGTGATTGCAATAAAAGGCTTTGAGGTTTGAGAAAAAGCCAGTTCAACTTCTGAAATAACGTGAGTTTTGCGCTCTTTCAATTTTTGCATAATATCAGAATCCATAGGAACACTCGGACTTGTAACTGCGATATAACAGTCATTTATAAATTCATCTGAATGTCCGCCCGTTTCCACTTTAATTCCGGACTTTTCAAGTTCTTCTATCTTTTCTGCATCAGAAGGCTTAGCTTCGCTGAATTCCGTAATATAAACATCGGCACCATGCCTGTTCAAAAATTTAGCAGCTGCAATACCGCTTTTAGATAAACCTATAACCAAAACTTTTTTATCATACCACTGTGACAACATTAGATAACACCTCTCAACGTCAAATAGAATAATATCAAGGCAGCAGCAGCAAGCGCAGCCGATGTGATTGCAAACACCCCGACAACTTTCTTTTCGCTCCAGCCGCATAATTCAAAATGGTGATGAATAGGTGACATTTTGAATACTCTTTTGCCGGTAGTTTTAAAGCTGGTTACCTGAATAATAACGGACAGAGTTTCGCAAACAAAAACACCGCCAAGAAATATAAGTAAAAATTCAAACTTACCCATAACAGCTAACGTACCGAGCAAACCGCCGATAGCAAGGGAACCTGTATCTCCCATAAAAACTTCTGCCTTAGGTTTGTTGTATTTCAAAAATCCGAATAAAGCCCCGGCAACTGCAGCCGCGATAATTGCAACTTCATCATACCCGCTGTAAAGAGATATAATAGAAGCACCGGCAAAAGCAAAAACACCGGTCGATGCAGCAAGCCCGTCCAAACCATCAGTAAGATTATAAGCGTTTGACGCCCCTGTTATAACGAAAACCGCAAAGAAAGGATAAAGCCATTTCAAATCTATCACCCAATGCCCGACAGAAAATAAAGTTCCGTCAGGATTTGACATCATTACATAAATAGTCGGCAAAAGCGCAATTGCAATCTGCCTTAAAAGTTTTCCTTTAGCGGAAAGCCCGTCATTTGCATGACCTTTAATCTTTAAATAATCATCCTGAAATCCCGCAAATGTATAAAACAGCAATGTAATCAAAATTATTAAAGCTGCATTATCAAATCTTTGCGCCAAAAAAAGAGTAATAATTGAACCGATAAGTATGGCAAGCACAATAAACACACCGCCTGTTGTCGGGGTGCCTTCTTTTTTCATATGTGCTTCCGGCGCGCAATCTTTTACATACTGCCCTATCATCTTTTTTCTCAAAAAATCTATATACGGCACACCAAAAAGCAAGCATAAAATCATTGCAAGCAAGAATGCCACCGCTACCATAATCATATTTTATTCTCTCCCTTTAATTGTTCAATTATTTCTTCAAACTTCATCGAACGAGAAGCCTTTAAAAATATTGTATTCCCTACATCTGCATTATCAAGCAGATACTTGGAAACATCCTTATTATTTTCAAAATTCTTTACAAATTTTGCAGTTCCGCTAAGAACATCAGAAATTTCTTTTGCTAAATTTCCGACGGTAAAAAATACAGTGTCTTTACTTTCAGGAATATTTTTCAAATATTCTCCGACTTCGCGATGAAGTTCTGCTGAATGTTCGCCGAGTTCGCCCATATTCCCGAGAATTACAACAGAATTTTTATACAATCTAATGAATGTAGAAACAGAAGCCTTCATAGATTCAGGATTTGCGTTGTAACTGTCATTAATAATCACATATCTGCCAACATTTTGAGTTTCCCAGCGTTTTTCAATCGGCTTGTAAGACTTAAGCCCTTCCCTGATTTCTTCGTAACTCATATTAAGTAAAACGCCGAGTTCAATTGCTGCCAGAGAATTTTCCACATTATAATCCCCCTCAACATTTAATTCATATTCTTTCCCCTTGTATAAGAATTTTGAATATGAAGGCTTTCTCTCTAAAATTTCAGCATCGGACAGGCTGTAATAGATTTTTTTACCGTCAAATGAAACGAATTTTTTAATCCTGTCGTTATTTTGAGAAATAAACACTCCCTCAGGTTTTAGATATTTCACAATTTCGGCTTTTGCTTTTGCGATATTATCAAGGCTACCCAATCGGCCTATATGCGCAGAACCAGCGTTTGTTATTACTGCAAAATCAGGTTCAGCATATTTTGAAAGGAGCTCAATTTCTCCAAACCCTCTCATTCCCATCTCAACAATAAGAACTTCCGTATCTTTAGGCATTGACATTAATGTTTCACAAAACCCTATTTCGTTATTATGGTTTGAAAAAGTTTTATGGGTTTTGAATTTTTTGCTAAGTACTGAATAAACTATTTCTTTAGTTGTGGTTTTGCCTGAACTTCCGGTTATTGCAACGACTTTTGGGTTAACTTTATGCCGAAGAAAGTTCGCAAGCTCCAGATACGCAGTTTTTGTATCAGGAACTTTCAAGACAAGGTTTGCATTTTCTGGATACACGTTTCTTGATATAAAACATCCGTCAGCGTGGGCTTCTATAGCCTTATCCAAGAAATTTTCGCCGTCAAAACTCTCGCCTTTTAAAGGAAGATATATTTCCCCGCCCGCAATTTTTCTGGTATCTGTGGAAATCTCAAAATCTGCCATATGCGTGTCATTTTTTAAGACTTCTGCCCCTGTCGCTTTTACTAATTCTTCTAACTTAAACATCATAACCTAATTATATTTCAAACAAAAAAGGTGATAAACAACTTTACATTTTTTAACCATAATGATTTCAAATAAATCTTAACAAATATTAATACTACTTGACAGTGAGGCTTTAGCAGGGCATAATTATGATACGTGTATTACTCTAGGTAACTCGTTTTATAAAACCCTGACAGGGGAAATTCCCCTTCTATATTGAATATAAATAGCAATTAGAAACAAGGGTTACGAAACCTAAAATGAAAGGAAAAAACAAATGTACGCAATAGTTGAAACAGGCGGAAAACAATATCCTGTAGAAGAAGGACGTTACGTTGATATCGAATTGTTGG
This sequence comes from Candidatus Gastranaerophilales bacterium, assembly GCA_944324035.1. Lineage (GTDB taxonomy): Bacteria > Cyanobacteriota > Vampirovibrionia > Gastranaerophilales > Gastranaerophilaceae > UBA1221. The sequence goes on along the minus strand of CALUUU010000127.1, from coordinate 1,913 downwards.
ATGCTGAAAAAGATGCAAAAGTAACTTTTGACAAAATCGTTATGTTAGTTAACGGCAAAAAATCAAAAGTAGGTCAGCCATACGTATCAGGTGCTTCTGTAGAAGGAACCGTTATGGCTCACGATAAAGCTAAAAAAGTTATTGTTTTCAAACAAAGACCTAAAAAAGGCTACAGAAAAAAACAAGGTCACAGACAATGCTTTACAAGAGTAATGATTAACAAAATCAGAACTTCAGCTAAAAAATCAGCTTCAGTTGAAGAATCAGCAGAAGCATAGTTAACAAAAGTAATTAACAAGGAGAAATAAAAAATGGCACATAAGAAAGGTATGGGATCTACCCGTAACGGTCGTGACTCCGAAGCTAAACGTTTAGGCGTTAAGAAATTCAGCGGCGAAATCGTTAAAGCCGGCAATATTCTTGTCCGCCAGAGAGGAACAAAAATCCACCCGGGAAATAACGTTGGTATCGGTTCTGATGATACATTATACGCTATTATTGACGGCCAGGTTAAATTTGAACCTCACAGACGTGACCGTAAGCAAGTCAGCGTATACGCGGTATAAACAAATTTAAGAAAACTAAATACATAAAAAACAGACCCTTAATCGGGTCTGTTTTTTTATTAGAAATCAAGTGTTCCGCCGACTTCATAATCCGTAAATATCAACTCGCCGTTTGTTAACAAACTTGTCAAACTATCAGAACCCATTGCGCCATCACTGACATCAATAAAGACTTTTTCCGGATTTACTTTTAACCTAAAGGCATCCTCCCCAAATCTATTTGGCCTTTTAGGCCCATTTGTATCAAATACAATATAAGCACAGGCAGAATACCAACTTGTCATGACAGGATTTCCGTCTGCATCATATTTAGGCCGACCGTATTCATCAGATGCCTGCCCCGTCTTGTATTCATTACATTTTGCATTTTGACTAAGTCCTATAACAGTTTCATCCGGCAGGATTATTTTCGGAGAATTATTTGTAAAATCAATAAAAGTGCCTTCTGAATCAGCCCTCGGTTTTCCGTACTTTATAGAATAGTAATATACACTGCAGCCTGTATCAGTCCTATTTTTACATACTTTTGGATTATTGAAATATTTTGAAAAATCCTCCGCAAGCTGTCTGTTATCAGCAACACCGTTTTTTGCTTCAAACAACTCCTGAATATTTCCGGGGGTTTCGTTTTGAGCCTCATACATCTGAACTGCCTGCAAAATTTCGGAATAAGCTTTTTTGGCTCTTGAAGTTAATTCGACTTTACGATTGTTTTCTATTAATGTCGGAAGCGTCATCGCTGCAACAACCCCGATTATGCCAAGGGTTATTAAGACCTCCGCTAAGGTAAATGCGGCTTTTTGCCTTTTACTTGTCATACTGAGGGCAGAGCCCGAAGTATCTCTTTCCTGGATTGCTTCATTCTTATAACTGCATAATAAATTCTTTAGATTCTTCGGATTTACAACCCTCAGAATGACAGGTTTGCCACAATGGCTAATGGGCTCAAACCCTTGTAATACCTTAGATGTAGATACCCCCCCCCCGGTATTCCCGCACTATACTTGACTTTTGCATGTTTTTATCCTCCTTTTTCCTTTAGTATAAACTATGTTCACATTTTTTGCAAGTCTACTTTCATAACCCATGGTGCCTGAGGCACGACATCATAACGCTGCGCTTTGTGTGACGCGAAAGAAATATTATTTTATATAGTTCACTATCGTACTGCATGCACATTCGCCTGACTCACCTTACGATGAGTAACATTCTGTCATTCTTACAAAGGGAACCGGCGAAGAATGAGCCGTGTGACCCTGTATCCGTCAGGTGAGGCTGAAAGCCGAAGAATCTCATATTAAAATAGCTCCTTCTGATTTTTAATTTTTCTGTAGAAATAACTCCCCA
>CALUUU010000126.1 GCA_944324035.1 Candidatus Gastranaerophilales bacterium | reverse complement strand
AAGAGTATTGCCGGAGGGCAATGCTCTGGAACTCGTAAAACGCGAACAACCAAGGAGAAAAAGTGAACCGTTCACTACCAAAAGAAAGAGTGAAGCCATTTTGCACGTTTCGAGCAAAGCTCTCAACTGCAAAAGAAGGCAAAAGAAAAACACGCAAAAGTTTTCTGCGCTGCCTGCGGCATCGCTTCAACCAAATGGACGTACGTTTTGTTCGCTATGCTCACAAAATCTTTAAGCCTCGCTATAGTGCATTCGCACACGCTCGGCGGATAAGCTGTTTACTTTTCTTTTGCCTCGCAACCAAAAGAAAAGAAATAGACATGTTCCGATAACATGGGTTATGGAAATGTAAACTTCAATTTTTAGAGGATAATTGATGCTTTTCAAGCATAACCATCAAAACCGATATATCAGCAGGTTTTACTCCGCCTATTCTCGAGGCTTGCGCCAGTGTTTTGGGTCTGATTTTGTTTAGTTTTTCTTTTGTTTCGGAAGAAATATGCTCAATAGCCATATAATCTATGTTTTCAGGGATTTTGAACTTATCGAGCTTACCGGCCTGTTCAACTTGCAGTTCCTGTCTTTTTAAGTAGCCCTCATATTTAATCATGACTTCTGCCTGTTCATAGATATCACGAGAAATATTCAGTTCACGGGTTTCCGGGTGAAGTTCTTTTAATATCTCATAATTAATGTTAGGGCGTTTTAAAAGCTCTGCAAGTTTCATTCCTCTTTCAATGTGTTCACCGTATTTTGAAAGTATATTATTAATTTCTTCTGTTGCCGGTACTTTTTCTTCCCGCAGTCTTGTTATTTCGCGGGCGATTCCGTCCTGTTTTGTTTTAAATCTTTCAAATTGTTCATCGTCAATCAAACCGATTTTGTGTCCTGTTGGAGTTAATCTTTCATCTGCGTTATCCTGCCTTAATAGCAGCCTGTATTCGGAACGCGATGTCAGCATTCTGTATGGATCCTGAATATCTTTTGTTACAAGATCGTCAATAAGAGTTCCTATATAAGAAGAACTCCTTGAAAGTTCAAGCATTTCAGATTTGTTCAGGTAATTAAACGCATTTATACCGGCGATTAGTCCTTGAGCAGCAGCTTCTTCATAACCGCTTGTGCCGTTTATTTGTCCTGCAAAGAATAGTCCTTTAACCTGTTTTGACATAAGCGAGTGTGTTGTTTGAACTGCCGGAGCGTAGTCATATTCAACAGCATATGCGGGTTTTATTACGTGTGCTTTTTCCAATCCGGGAAGGGTTCTTAGCATTTTGACCTGAACATCTGCCGGCAGACTGCTTGAAAAACCCTGGATATAAACTTCATAAGTGCCAAGGCCTTCCGGTTCAATAAATATATGGTGCGAAGGATTTTCGTGAAATCTTACAACTTTATCTTCAATCGAAGGACAGTATCTTGGACCGACACCTTGGATTAAACCCTGAAACATAGGCGATTTATCCAGGTTTGCGCGGATGATTTTATGTGTTTCTTCATTTGTTCTTGTCAAATAGCAAGGATATTGTTTTCTTACCGGTCTGTTTGGTCTGAACGAATAAAAGTTTAAAACTTCATCTCCCGGCTGGATTTCCATTTTTGAGTAATCTATTGTTCTGTTATCAACGCGCGGCGGGGTGCCTGTTTTAAGTTTTTTTAAGATAATTCCGAGTTTTCTTAATGAATCAGAAAGCCCTATTGCAGCCTGTTCTCCTAATCTGCCGGCACTGTATGATTTTAGGCCTACAAAAATTCTTCCTGCAAGAGAGGTGCCTGTTGTAAGAACCGCAGCCCTTACAGAATATTCAATTCCAAATTCGTCAATTGCGCCTGTGATTTCTCCGTCTTTTACGATTAAATCCGTTATGCACGCCTGGCGAAGATAGATATTCTCATTCTTTTCCAGCATATGCCGCATATAATCAGAATATTCTTTCTTATCAGATTGCGCTCTCAGTGCTCTTACTGCAGGGCCTTTGGAAGAATTTAACATCTTCATTTGAATATACGTTGCATCCGCAGCTTCTCCCATTTCTCCGCCGAGGGCTGCAATTTCTCTTACAAGTGTTGATTTTGCAGGGCCTCCTATAGCAGGGTTGCAGGGCTGGAGCGCAATATTATCTATATTTAATGTTGCAAGCAGGACTTTCAGGCCTAATCTTGCGCAGGCTAATGCTGCTTCACATCCGGCGTGTCCGGCGCCGACTACTATGACATCACATTTATTGTTGAGGTAATTCATACTTTGATTATACTACAAAGTTGTGTCGCAATTTATTCGTGTGTAAATTTTTGTAAAAAAATAAGACCATGACTAACAAAAAATGTTATTTATGAGGTTAAATGTAGAGGGATTTAAAAACATGATAAGTCCGATATCAATGGAAACCACAAATCTTATATATAATAGGCTCAAGAGTCAGAAAAGGACTCACAGTTTCGGTTCAGACGGCTTGGCGGGAAATACCCGTACAAGCATTTTTTATGTTAATGACTATCACGGGAAAGCTATTAATATGGAAAGAACGGTCACAGCGTCAAATGAGTTTGACAGGTTTGAAAGTTCATTTCCTACAGATAAATTAAAATTAGCATCAGGTGATATCATGTTAGGTGAAGATAAAAAAGTTAATCGCATAGCGGTTAACTTTTTAAAATTTATAGGGGTTACGGCATCTGCCGTCGGCAACCACGAATGTGATATGAAATCAAATGAATTCGTAGAACTTTCAAATGATATAAATTACAAACTTCTTGCCTGTAATATGAAAACTTCTCCGGACAGTAAAATTGCAAGTCATATAGAAAAATCATACATAGAAGAGCACAACGGGCATAAATACGGTATTATCGGAGTTCTTCCGACAGATTTAATTTCGCGTGTAAAATACGGAAGAGTTTTTCAGGATCAGAAAATTGAACCTGCAAATATAGATGAAACAATTAAAGATATTCAGATTGAAGTTGATAAGCTCAAAAAACAGGGGGTTAATAAAATAATACTTCTTTCTCACAGCGGTTACGGGTATGATATAAAAATCGCAAAAGAAACCTCCGGAATTGATGTAATTCTTGGCGGGCATTCCCATAATCTTTTGCCTGGGATGAAAGAGGGGGTTAATCTCTTTTACTCAAAATCCGGAGAGCCGGTAGTTATTACACAGGCCGGACGTGACGGAAAAAATTTCGGAATATTAAACCTTGAATTTGATAAAAACGGGGTTATTAAAAAAGTCCAAAACAATGTTGCTACAACGAGAATGTTTTCAAGAAATCTTGTTGCCAGGAACTTTTTTGAAAATATCCTTGGTAAACCAGAAGTTGTTGGAAAAATAGGGAAAGCCCCGGCACCGTTGAAAAATGATTTAGTGGAAGTTAATCCGCTTGCGTATTACGGACTGGATGCTATAAGGGAGCGTTCGGGAGCAGATATAGCAATAGTTGGGGCAGCAAATATCAGAGGCTATGTTGAAAAAGGAAAGATTGATACCAGAACCATAAGTGAAATTTCTCCTTTTAAGAATAAAATAGTTAAGATTAACTATACAGAAAAAGAACTTGTAGATTCAATTAAATTTTGTGCAAAATCTTTTATAAACAGAAATAATAAGCCCGGTATCATGTATGTATCCGGGCTTAAGTATACTGTTTCCAGAAACGGGCTTGTTTATGATATGAAATTTATTCACAAAGACGGAACCGAAGAAAATATTGACGTAAATAATCCAAGAACCGATAAGATTTATTCTGTTGCAATAAATGATTACTATTCAAGCGGAAACGATGATTTATTCATGTTGAATAAAATAAATCAGGCAACAGAACGTTACAAATGGGATTTGAATGATTGTGTGGAATGGAAAATCCGTCAGACAAAAGATCCGGTTGATATAGTTGATGACGGCAGAATAAAAATTGTTGATTAAAAACGTTAAAATACTATTATTATTGTAACAATAATATCCTAACCAATTGCAATTTGATAGCAATTTTTGTTATTATATAGATATATATTGTTATAAATGAGGTATAATATGAACATATCTTTAACACCGACTTTAGAAAAATTTGTACAAGATAAGGTTGCATCAGGTTTATATAATTCAGTCAGCGAAGTCATAAGAGAAGCTTTAAGATTGATGGCATCAAGAGATAGAATTTCAAACGAGAGAATTGCGCAGTTAAACACAGATATTGAAGAAGGATGGAATGATACTGTTATTTTAGATGGTCATTCAGCTATGGAAAAGTTAATAAATAAATATGAATAATTTAAAACTTGAGATTACAAGTAAGGCATATAATGATATTGAAATAATTTCAGATTATATTGCTAAAGAGAATAAATATGTAGCAATAAAATTTGTTAAACTCTTTTATAAAACATTTGACACACTATGTAAGCACCCTTATCTTGGAAAATCCCGAGATGATTTTACTTATCTTGATGTGAAATTCTATATTATTAAAAAGAAGTATTTAGTAATATATAGAATAATAGATAATAAAACGCTTAGAATATTGAGAGTATTAACAACATATCAGGATATTTGTTTGCAGTTATAAGATTAATATTAGAAATCTTATCTCAATTGTTACTTTATAAAAATATTTGTTATAAAATTTAGATATGGAAACAGAATTAAAACAATTAGTGAATAATCTAAAACCACGCCTTAATAGTATAAAGGAGTGTCTTTGACATATCAGGTCTTGAAAAAAAACTTGCTAGACTTGAAGAAGAAATGCAAACTCCTGGAATATGGACAGATAAGGCAAAAGTTTCAAAGCTCGGCGCAGAGATTAAAGAAATAAAAGAAAATCTTTCTCTTTGCGGTAACTGGCAGATGATTTTAGACGATGCTGATGTTGCTCTTGAAATTAAGGACAATGATTTAATTTCGGAAAGTTATGAAAGCTGCTGCGCAATGGCAAAAGAACTTGATAGTTTTGAGGTAAGGCTTATGCTCAGCGGTGAGTATGACTCTGCAGATGCGATATTGACAATTAATGCAGGGGCAGGCGGAACAGACGCACAGGATTGGGCAAGCCTGCTATTGAGAATGTATACCAGATGGGCAGAAAAACATGAATGGAAAGTCGAATTATTGGACAAGCTTGATGGCGACGAAGCCGGGATAAAATCTGCCACAATAAAAATTTCAGGTAAATATGCCTTTGGGTATGCAAAAGCAGAACGCGGTGTGCACAGGCTTGTCAGAATATCTCCTTTTAATGCAAACGGCAAGCGGCAAACAAGTTTTGCATCCGTTGAAGTTTCTCCTATAATTGAGGATTTTGAAAAAACTATTACTATTCCTCCGGAGGAAATTGAAGTTGATACAATGCGTTCAGGCGGTGCAGGCGGACAAAACGTAAATAAAGTTGAAACAGCCGTCAGAATTGTTCATAAGCCGACTGGAATTGTTGTAAAGTGCCAACAGGAACGCTCCCAGCTTCAAAATAAAGAAAATGCGATGCAAATTCTGGCGTCAAAGCTTCTTGCAATCAGGCAGGCTGAACATGAAAAGAAACTGGCTGAACTTAAAGGTGAAAGTTTTGATATAAATTTTGGCTCACAAATCCGCTCATATGTTTTTCATCCATACAAAATGGTTAAGGATCACAGAACAGGCTATGAGGTTGGTAATGTAGAAGCTGTTATGGACGGAGATTTGGATGGTTTTGTGGAAGCTTATTTAAAATCAAATATTAATTAACTGCGTGCTTAACTTTTAATACTTGATAAATAGCCATAATTATTTTATAATTTCCTTATGGAAAGAACTACTGTAAAGTTGCAGGGCTTTAATATAGATACGTTTACTTTTGAGGAAGCGGTTGAATATAAAGTTAA
>CALUUU010000125.1 GCA_944324035.1 Candidatus Gastranaerophilales bacterium | reverse complement strand
TGTCATCCTTAGCGAAGCGAAGGATCTCCTATTACATGAGATACTTCGGGCTAAAGCCCTCAGTATGACGGGCTTTTTATAGTAGCTATGGAATTTGCTATATATCTCCCGAAATGTTTAAAAACTACATTACATACCAGATTGGGTTGAGTTCCCGCGTTTTACAAAATTTGCAAAGTTCACATTTTTCTGCCAATTGCCACCCTCAAATTTTTCCAGACCGGGTTCTACAAATTTTTCTATTACATGCTTTTCTATAAAATGGTCAATAAACCGGATAGAAGCCCCGAGCGCGATAAAACCGCCAAGACTTTTTAACAGTTTTATCTTAAATAATCTGTTACGCTGTCTTTGTTTTAATAAAGCTTTAATTGAATCTTCTACGTATCCTTCTATGGTGTTTTTATCTTTTGCAAAATTACGTTTAGTATTGTCGTAAAATTTTAACAGCTTGCCGGAAAGTTCTTTAGGCTGCTTATTGTTTAATAAATCTGTCCTTATTGAAAACATCTCATCAATATTTTTATTTGTGTATTCTTCTATACTTTTTAGCATTTTATCTGTCATTTTTTCACCGTGTTTTGAGCTAAAAACCCAGTGTGACAAGAGTTTGAGAGGATTTTTGGTCTTAAATGATTTTTCACGGTCAAGAAGATGCTGTTTTAAATGTTCATTAAATTCTGTTTTAAAACCATTTATATTTCCTTCATAATCTTTTAGTTTACGGCGTTTTAGATGATTAATTGTAAACTTTTCAATCTCTTCTTTAAGCTGTAAAGACATGCCGGATTTAGAACTTTTTCCGATTAAAGAAGCCGCTTTTTGTCCGTTATGAACAACTATAATTGGCATTACAACAGAAGCAAGCGCCTGGAATACTGCTTGTTTAAATGCTCTCTTTTTGTTAGGGTTGTATTCTTTTTCATCAGATTTGTATTTGTCGTAAATATCAGCACCAAAATACATTAACGCAGGAATCCAAAGCATTGTACCAAGCGTAGGGGCAATATCCATAATAGCAGCACCAATATCGTTAGTAAAAGCTAAACCGCGCAGAGGCCATCTAAGCAGCGGATCCTTATATTCCTCTTTTGTATTGTTATTAATGTCAGCCCTATCCCCATTAAAATTTCTATGCCATACTGCAGAATTTTGAAGAAAACTATTTTTATTTTGATTTTTCAAATTTAATTGATTTTGCAGCTCTGACAAACTTTTGCTGTTTGGAGTAATCATACTGTCAATACTGAAATTCACCTGCTATCCTCACATTTTACTATTACAATTTAATATACCCCCTGAATAGTAGAATTTGCTAACTTGTAACGTTTTTTGTTACAAATATTAGCCAAAATAAAAGAGTTCGTTTATAAACGAACTCTTTTGGTAACATATAAAAATTAATCAGGTTAAACAAATCCTAACCGGCGATTAATTCTTTTACTTCTGCAGCAAATACTTTAGGATCCAATTTCAAACCAGGGCCCATAGTTGTTGCAAGGTAAACAGATTTAACAAATGTTCCTTTAGCTGATGCCGGTTTTGCTCTTAAAATAGCATCTGCCAATGTAGCATAATTTTTAATTAAATCTTCTTCGCTGAATTCAGCTTTACCGATAGGGCAGTGAATCATACCCTGTTTGTCAGCTCTGAATTCAACTTTACCTGCTTTAGCATCTTTAACAGCTTTTGCAACATCCATTGTTACAGTACCTGTTTTAGGGTTAGGCATCAAGCCTTTAGGCCCCAATACACGGCCTAATTTACCCAGCATACCCATACAGTCAGGTGTTGCAATCAATGTATCAAATTCAAACCAGCCGTCAGAAATCTTATCAATAATTTCTTCAGCACCTGCATAATCAGCACCTGCTTCTTTTGCTTCAGTTGCTTTAGCACCTTTTGCAATTACGCAGACTCTTACAGTTTTACCAAGACCTGCCGGTAATACAACCGTAGATCTAATTTGCTGGTCAGCCTGTCTTACGTCGATACCTAATCTCATATGACATTCAACTGTTTCATTGAATTTTGAGAGTTCTTTTGAAATTTCTTTCAATTTTTTTATACAATCAACTGCTGTTGCCGGCTGAGTAAAATCAGCAAGCATTTCCTGCATTTTCTTTTGTTTTTTAGTTAATTTTGCCATTTCTTTTCATCCTTCTTTGTAAATTCATGTTTACTTTTTAAGTATTATGATGAAGGCTCTTTCCTTTCGTGGTATTAGCGGACTGACGTCCTTCCATACTTAAAGTAATTTTGTTGTAACATTAATGCTCGTCAGGAAAAAATCTTTGCCTGGACAAGCTGTAAAACTAAATTTCTCATTTTCTTCGGACATTTCCAAAGATAAATTCATTAAGTCTTACATTATTAATCTTTTACTGTAACACCCATAGCTCTGCAAGAACCTGCAATCATTTTTACTGCAGCTTCCATAGAAGTTGCGTTCAAATCATTCATCTTGATTTTTGCGATTTCTTCTAACTGAGCTCTGGTAATTTCAGCAACTTTATCTTTATTCGGAACAGCAGAACCTTTAGAAAGATTCAAAGCTTTCTTAATCAACACCGGAGCCGGCGGTGATTTGATAACGAATGAAAAACTTCTGTCTTCGTAAACATCAATGATTACAGGAATGATATATCCTGCCTGGGATTCTGTTTTAGCATTAAACTGCTTACAGAAATCCATGATGTTAACACCGTGCTGGCCTAATGCAGGACCAACCGGAGGTGATGGATTTGCTTTTCCGGCTTCAATTTGAAGCTTAATTTTTCCTACTACTTTTTTTGCCATTTTTTTCTCCTTTTGTGGTAATAACGGTTTTCACCCACACGGTGAAAATCCTTCCACCTTTTTGTACTGTAAATTATAGTTTGTTAATTTGTTTGTATTCCAATTCAACCGGAGTTTCGCGGCCGAATATAGAAACATTTGCACGAAGTTTAGATTTGTCAGGGTATACTTCAATAATATCTGCAATAAAGTCTGCAAACGGGCCTGATACAATTCTAACTTTATCACCTGCTTTAACATCAAGTTCAATTTTTTGTGACTGCGATGTTGAGCGGTGAATAATTTTCTTGATTTCACTGTCTTTTGCAGGGATAGGGCGTTTTGCCGAACCGACAAATTTTGTGACTCCTGCAGTGTGTCTTACAACATACCAGCTGTCTTCGTCCATTATCATTTCGACTAAGACGTAGCCAGGGAAGATTTTTTCTTCACGTTCCTGTTTTTTGCCGCCTTTAATCTGGGTAACTGTCTTTTGCGGAACCTCAATACGGAAGATTTTTTCGCCCATATTCATATATTCAATACGTTTTTCCAGGTTAACTTTTACCTTATTTTCATGACCTGAATATGTGTGAACGATATACCAGCGTTTTTGGTTATTTTTTGCTTTTTTAGCTTCTTCCTGCGCTTGAGCTTCAGCTTCGGCTGCTTGCTGTTCAGCTAATTTGTCTTCGTTCAATTCTTCTTCCATTGATTTTTCTTTTTTAGTCATAAGCCACCTTTATTTTTCTTTTTATTTTTATTTATAAATCCGGTTATTATTTAATTAAGCTTAACACTGATTTAAATATAATGTCCATTAAATAAACCGCAACAGTGAATACAAAAACTATTGCCACAACAAAGAGAGTTTCTAAAATCACCTGTCTTTGTTCCGGCCAGTTTATTTTACCCCATTCGGCGCGGACACCGCGGAAGTAAATTTTGATTGATTCTAATATTGCACTGAATTTATTGTCCATTTTATTTCCTTTGACTTTTTTAATAAATCGCGCCCTGAAGGACTCGAACCCTCGACATCCGGTTTTGGAGACCGACGTTCTACCAACTGAACTAAGGACGCCTGTCCGGGTTGTACCCGGTGACCGAATTATTCGGATTTTTCCGCTCCTGTTTTTGTTATTAAATTCTTTGTAGAATATAGTTTACATCAGGAGCTATGGGTGTACCACACCCTGCCGAATTTCGGCTACTTAGTTTCTTTGTGATTAGTATGTTTTTTGCATCTTGGGCAGTATTTGCTCAATTCTAATCTTTCTTTAATATTTTTTTTGTTTTTTACTGTTGTGTAGTTTCTTTCCTTGCAATCTTCACAAGCCAGGACTACCATTCTGTCATTTTTACCTTTGATACCCATTTTATTCTTCCTTTTTGTCTTTAATTGTCTTTTGTGTTTTGGCGCTTTCCCTTATATAGTGCCGCTTTTAGCCTTTTCAAAACCTTTTTAAAGCTTTGCTTTTTAAAATAGAATGTGAACTAACACATTCTATCAAAATCGGCTTATAAATCTATCCTATAACAAATATTTTTAAAATGCAAACAATTGTTAAAAAACTATAAGAAAATTTTTGCTATACTTATTTTAAATAAAAAAGAAGGAGCAAATCCTTCTTTTTTATTTTATAAAATTTTATTGTGTGTATTACTTCATTACATAATCAGACGATTTCAGATTTGAAGTTGCAGTCTGGTAGCTTGCGCCGGAACCTGAACCTGCACGGAGCTGTTCCATATATATCTGTCCGTTTTTAACAACCTGCTGAAGTTTATTCAAGTCTTGTTCAATATTTGTTAAAACCTGTTCAGCGTATAATTCTGCGCCTTCTTTTGTTTTTATAGCATCGTCTGCGGCTTGTGAACGGATATTGTCAGCTTCTTCAAGAGCTTTTCTTTTTAATTCTTCACATTCTTCCTGAACCTGATTTCTAATTCTGATACCTTCTCTTTCAACGGCTTTAATAAAATCAGCTTCACTCAGTTTTCTGTCAGCTTCCATCTGGGCGTCTGCTATAATTTTTTCAGCTTTTTGCTGAGCCTCAAGCTGGAGTTCTTCTCTGCGTCTTAAAAACGCTCTTGCTTCCTGAACTTCAACCGGCAAAGATGCATATATTCTGTCAATTAATGTTAAAATCTCATTTGGTTTTACTACTACAAATTTATTTGGTATAATCGTAAAACTTTCTTCAATTGCGTATTCAAGCAATTTCAATAAGTCAAATACTCCGTTCTGTTGCATGTCCGTCACACATATTCCCTTTCTACATAACATTATTCTACATAAGCGTAAAATAATTGTCAAATTATAAACTGCTATGTCCTTAACATACTTTACGTTTTACCAGATAATCGTAAACCGGCTGCGGTACAAATTTTGAAATATCTCCGTTATTTAAATATATTTCTTTGATTGTGCTTGATGAAATAAAGTTATATTTAGGCTTTGTGGTTAAAAATACGGTCTTGATATCCTCACACAATGCACTGTTAGCCTGTGAAAGCTGTAATTCATATTCAAAATCGGAAACAGCACGCAAACCGCGGATTAACACTTGTGCTCCGCGTTTTTTTGCATATTCTATTGTCAAGCCTTCAAAACTGTCAACTTCTACGTTATCAAGATGTGTTACACTTTCCCTGATAAGCTTAACTCTTTCATCAACCGGTAAAAATCCTTTTTTCTCGGAATTTCTTGCCACGGCAATAATAACCTTGTCAAAAATTCCTGCACCTGTTTTTAAAATATCCAGATGTCCCTTTGTAATAGGGTCAAAACTGCCGGGATATATTGCAATTTTCATTAAATTTTCCTTTCTGATTATTACAGGGAAAATTATACGGCAAAAAAATCCAAAAAGTAAATATATTTACCGGTATTTATAAAGATAACGAAATTCTTCGCTGACGTGCAGGATGACATTAGTGCTGCCTTGTCCTTAGCAGCGCATTTACTCCTTCCCCTGCTTGGGGAAGGTTGGGATGGGGAGTTATAAAACGGAAAAATTAAGTTTTGTCATCCTTGTATATGTTACGTAATTCGATGACAAAAATTGTTACAAAGTTTACTCATTTTTATCTAATTTTTCCT
>CALUUU010000124.1 GCA_944324035.1 Candidatus Gastranaerophilales bacterium | reverse complement strand
TCAATTGTTTTCGGACAGCCAATAACCTGAATACCTGTATTATTCTTAACAAACCATTCTGCCAAAAGTGCAGCATTTGTATTTGAATCGTCACCGCCGATGATGACAACAGCAGAGATATTTAATTTTCTGCAAACTTCAAGCGATTTTTGGAACTGTTCTTCTGTTTCAAGTTTTGTTCTGCCTGAACCAATAATATCGAAACCGCCGGTATTTCTGTATTGATCCATAAATTCATCAGTAAATTCGATGTATTTACCGTCAATAATGCCGGACGGGCCGCCTAAAAATCCGTATAATTTATTTGAAGAATTTGCCTGTTTTAATGCATCGTATAAACCGGCAATAACGTTGTGTCCGCCAGGAGCCTGACCGCCTGAAAGGATTACGCCTACATTCTTTTGGGAAGAAGTTGAGGCTGAACCTGAAACTTTAAAAGTTACAACAGGTTTGCCGTAAGTATTTTTAAATAATTCTTTTATTTGTTCCTGATCTCTTACAGATTGAGTAGCTTCGCCTTCAATCATTTCCAGAGAGTTAATTCCCTGGGAAAGGCTTGAAGGAAGTTTTGGCTGATACTTCAATCTTTCAATTTGTAACGGTGAAAGTTTTCTCATATTTTCTCTTCCTTTTTGTTAAATTGTACCTTTTACAATTGATATTGTAACATAAAAAATACAAACAATTGTAACATTTTCACCTTTTTGGAGGGCAAAAAAAGTTTTTTCGTATTTTAAAATAAGCATATGGCAGAACATGAGAATAAAAAGAATATATTTTCAACGCTTAAAGGATCGGAAACACATTGGTTTTTGACTCCGCAAAGCATTTCCATATCAAATCTTGTCACAAATCCGCGCAGACTGAACGATTTTGACGTGAATATTTTGGAAGAAAATGCTTATATGAATGTTGAAGATGAATCATTGAAACTTGAATACAAAATAGAAGATAAAGAAAAAGTTTTAAAAGATTTGAATGAAAAAATCACAATTGCGGATAAGGTCGGCAACCAGCAGGATTTGTTCAGCTTAAGGATTAAAAAACAAAGAATAGAAGGAGAATTAAGGGATTTATACAAAGAATATGCCTCAAAAGATCTGCCTTCAAAAATTTCTGACGGCATAAATAATATTGCCCAAACCGCAAATAAACGCAAAATGCCTGTGATTAATGCGATAAAGAAATTTATAAAACGCCAGATTCTTGCGCGTGTTTCAAAAAGGTTTAAGTCGCTTATGGTTTTAGGGGATTCTCTGGACACTCTTGCTACCATAAACAAGAACGTAGATGAGCTTATAAAAATGAAAACCCCATATGGCGAAACCGCCCAGAATTATGAAAGGCTGACAGAATACCTTTATAAAGCAAATAAAATCCGTTCCCAAATCAGCCGCTCCATGGGTAAATGATGACTTTTGGCAATTACAAAATACATTGAGAAATGCTGAAACCAAATACAGCAGAAGTTATGTTTGGCAGTAAATTTTGCATAATAAAAGGCCGGCTAAATTTTAGCCGGCCTTCATCTTTTCATACTTCCAGTTTGTCTATTATGAAACCTGCATTTCTTTTTCAAATCCAAACAATGAACTTACGGATTCGTCATCGTGAATTCTTGATATTGCCTGACCCAACAACGGAGCAACAGAAAGCTGTTTGATATTAGGAGGCATTTTATCCATATCAAGAGGTATTGTATTAGTCACAATACATTCTTTTATAGGTGCATTGGAAAGTCTTTCCACTGCAGGGCCGGAAAATACCGGGTGAACTGCGCATACATATATTTCTCTTGCACCTTCTTTTTTCAAAAGTTTTGACGCTTCACAGATTGTGCCTGCCGTGTCAATTATATCGTCGAACATTACGCAAACTTTATCCTTTACATCACCAATGACGTGGCTTGCAATAGCTTCATTATGTTTGTCACGGCGTTTGTCGATTATTGCAAGGGAGCAGCCGATATTTTTTGAAAAATGTCTTGTTCTTTGAACCCCGCCTGTATCAGGGCTTACCGCAACCATATCATCAGGATTTATACCAAGGCTTTTTATGTAATTTACCAGAATAGGAGTTGCAAAAATATGGTCTACAAGAATGTTAAAAAATCCCTGAATTTGGCCTGTATGCAAGTCCATTGCAAGAACTCTGTTTGCACCGGCAGTTGTCAGCAAATCCGCAACAAGTTTTGCTGTAATGGCTTCTCTGCCTGAGGTTTTTCTGTCCTGTCTGGCATATCCGTAGTAAGGGATTACTGCGGTGATGGATTTTGCACTTGCACGTTTAAATGCATCAATGATAATCAATAGTTCCATCAAATTTTCATTAACAGGGTTGCATAAAGGCTGAATAATGAAAACATCGTCCCCTCTCACACTTTCTTTCACCTGTACATAAATTTCGCCGTCTGCAAAGTTTTTCACAACCATAGGGCCTATTGTTGTGCCTAAGCAGTCTGCGATTTCCTGCGCAAGTTTTGGATTTGAACGACCTGCAAAAAGCTTTATATCGTGCGTAGGATTAATTGCTTTTTCCAGTTGAGGGAGAGCCATTTCAAAAACCATTTTCATTATCCTTTCTATTTCTTAAAATGCATGAATTATTATAACCTTGTTACTTTGAAAACTCAATTTTTCTTTAAGTAATATTACATATGATATAAAGTATGGACAGAAATTTTTTTGCCGGTTTGAAGTTTTTAGTACTGAAAATATTTGTCAAAGTCTACATCGTCAAAATTACAAAGCAGCCTGTATACATCGTCATCTTCATCAATCCTTTGAAAATTGTATTCATCAAATTTCCAATATTTTGGGTTAATTCCAATAACACGTGCAAGGCCTGCATCTTTTAATATTGAAAGTTTTTTCTTTACTGTTTCAAGAGAAAGTCCAACACGTTTTGCAAGCTCAACTGCCGTAATACCTTTGTCGCTGCTGCATTTTTCAGGCGTCATAAACATTAATTCCAGCCCGACTTTTTTCAATTCCTTATCTTCGTTGTCTAACTCATAATCATACATAATCTAATTCTACTCAGAAAACAAAACTTTTTTATCATTCTGTTAGAGGGTTTCATTTTACTTAAAATAATATTCCAAATCCGAATTTAAATCCAGCTTTTTAGCGTCAGGACGGAATATTTTGGATTTTATCCCGAGCTTTGCAAGGCGGTATTTGATACTGACAGCCAGAACCCCCAAACCGTATTTGCAGGAGCGGATGAAGTTTATTGAGGAAGCTTCCTTGAAATATTTTGTAGGACAAGAAATTTCTCCGATATTGAAATTATTGTAAAACATCAGTGCGATAATTTCGTTATCAAAAATAAAATCATCATTGCAAGACTCTAATGGTAAATCCCTCAAAACTTTTGCTGTAAATCCTCGAAATCCGGTATGGTATTCGGAAAGTTTTTGGTTTGTCAAAATATTTTCAAATGCAGTTAAAAATTTGTTTGCTATGAATTTATATAATGGCATTCCGCCTTTGAGTGCGGAATTTCCAAGCATGCGGGAAGCAAATACCGCGTCATATTCTTCAAATGCCATCATTGAAACTATTGCCGGAATAAGCTTCGGTGTATATTGATAATCCGGATGCAGCATCACAACGATGTCTGCTCCGGATTTCAATGCTGCTTTATAACATGATTTCTGGTTGCCGCCGTAACCTTTATTTTCTTTATGAACAATTGTTTTTATACCTAACTGTTTTGCGATTTCCCGTGTTTCATCCTGCGAATTGTCATCCACAAGAATTACTTCATCTACAAAATCCTTGTAAATTTCGTTGTATGTTTGTTCTAAAGTTTTGGCCGCATTGTATGCGGGCATAATTACGATGACTTTTTTACCGTTAATCATTTTATTCTTCTGTTACTGCTGCTTCTGCAGTTTCTTCCTGGATATTGTCTAATCTGATAGAAGATTTGTCAGAGCCAAGGGTTTTGTCTTTAAATTTTTTCACTTGGCGCATTAACTTGTCAGCTAATAAATCAATACTTTCGTACATAGAATCAGCTGCTTCTTCACAACGCACAACACCCGTATTCATTTTACAGGTTACTTCTGCAACGTGTTTACCTGAAGCTGACGGATTTTTGATAACCGACAAAACTACGTCAATACCTTGAATTTGGTCGTAGTGAGTGGCTACTTTCCCGATTTTTTCTTTTACATAAGCTTTAATAGCTTCGGTGATTTCAATGTTTCTTCCGTTAACGTAAATGTGCATGTATACCTCCGTGTTAAAATACTGCCTATATAGTATAACACAATTAAGTATTTTTTTAAAGAGGCTTTTAAAAATCCGCAAGCTGAAATGTCAGAATATTTTGCAGAATTTTTACCGGCACTTGGCATGCACAAACCGGCAGATATCAGAATTTGACGCACAAACTATCCAATAATCTTTAGACTAAATATCTCATTAATCTTCAATCAAAAACTGCTGCAATTCTACGTTAGGCGCGCCAATTACTCTCACAAGTTCCAAAACTGAAGCTTTCATCTGGCATTTTTGCGATGAACCGCTGAAGAAATCTTTATAAAAACAACCTTCGCAATTACATCCTCTTTTATAACACTCAAGAGCCGTGGTAGTCCATCTTCTTACTGCAACTGCTCTACCCATATCCCTACTTCTAAACAATTTATATACTCTCCAATTTTTACTGATTACTTTTTAAAGCAAAGCACCGGACAAGGTCCGTAATCTCCACCCCTGGGGCATCCATGCCCCTTGCATATCTCCATTATAAAAAATCAGAAAATTTTTTCAATACTGCTACATGTCATTGTTAACATTTGTAACAGATAGCTGAAAGCATTATAAATAAATATTTTTAGCCTGATTGGTATTCTCAATCATGCTCTACGGCATGGTTTCCATGATTTAATCCATGAAATCATGCATGGTACATGGTTTTTAAGTTGTTTTAGCGCTTATTAAGTTTTGTAAAAGATTTTTATAAATATGATATAATACACGTATGATTACAAAAGCTGAAATAGACAAGTTGGCTGCAACATACGAGAATACGGATTTTATTAAAGATGATCCGGTTCGCATGCCGCACAGATTTTCTTCCAAAAAAGATATAGAAATCGCCGGATTTATGGCTTCTCTTGTTGCATACGGTTCAAGAAAAGTTTTTATTAAAAAGCTGGAATCTCTTTTTGAAATTGCTGAAGATGAACCATTGAATTTTATTCTGAATTTTGAGGGGCAGCTTTTGGGTGATTTCAACTACCGGTTTGGGAAAACTGAAGATTTTGCACAGATTTTTTATATTATGAAAGAACTTTATTCAAAAGACGGCGGTCTGGAAGAATTGTTTAAATATGCATATGAGAATACCAAAACCTTACGGGACACCGGGTTTTTTAAAAGGGTTACGGATTATTTTTATTCGCGTGTAAAAGAGCCGGCCGGACAGGGGTTTTATTTTATGATTCCTAATCCTGAAAACGGCGGAGCGATGAAGCGTATGAATATGTTTCTGCGCTGGATGGTCAGAAAACCGCCTGTGGATTTTGGAATTTGGAATTTCATGCCGGCCTCGGAGCTTCTTATTCCGCTTGATGTACACGTAGCAAGAGTTTCAAGAGAAATGGGGCTTTTAAAGAGGAATTCAAATGATTTTAAAGCTGTTGTAGAGCTTACTGATGTGTTGAAACAGTTTGATGCAGATGATCCTGTCAAGTATGATTTTGCAACTTTCGGCTACGGCGTTGCGCATCCGAAACAACGTATATAACCCAGTCGTGCCTGTGGCAGGACACAATAACGCTGCGCTCTGTGTGACGCGAAAGAAATACTTCGTGCACGTTTGCCTGACTCACCTTACGGTGAGTAACATTATGTCATTCTTGTATATGTTACGTAATTCGGTGACAAAAATTGTTTTTTCTTAACAATAGAAGAA
>CALUUU010000123.1 GCA_944324035.1 Candidatus Gastranaerophilales bacterium | reverse complement strand
TATTCCTGCACTATACTTGACTTTTGCATGTATTAATCCTCCTTTTTCCTTTAGTATAAACTATGTTACCACTTTTTTTTTTTTTTTTTTCATAACCCATGTTATGGGAACATTGCGCTTATACTCCTTCCCCTGATTGGGGAAGGCTGGGATGGGGAGTTATTTCTACTGAAAAATTAAAAATCCGAAGGATCTATTTTTATATGAGATACTTCGGGCTAAAGCCCTCAGTATGACTTTTGCATAATCCAAATTATGTGCCTCAGGCACAACACCATAACGTTGCGTAAGTTACTTTTGGATTACTTTTATACCATGGCATCAATACCTTTTGCTTCAGGCTGGCCGTTAAAAATGTTTCGTAATGCATCAAGTACAACATTTCTTTGTTCTTTTCCAGACCAGGTTTTAAAAGATTCATAATTTATTTTAGGAACATCTGTCATACCGACAAGTTCTACTTTATCCATAGGAATATCGTCCTGATAAATATATTCGATGGCTTCTTTGCGCTGCTTATAAAGATTAGCATCTTTTGCTGGCGCACCCTTGGTAATATGCTCTTTTATACGGCTGCTGCTGTCTTTTTCCGCAAGTCCTAATTTGTTTTGGCTTCTTATCTTTAGCATATCGTGATCAAGATTTTTTGTCGGAATTCTTAAACAGACAATTTTACCTGAATCTTTTGAAGTTTGTTTTAACAAAGCCAGTGATAAAAACATTCCGTCCTTATTTTCCGGTATAAAATCCCATTCTTTTGAATTGCGCCATTTTTTTGCCAGATTTTCAAGTTCTGTCATAAATACTCCTTGATAATCCAGCTGCATGTCGCTGGTAGTTGTGATTTTGCCGGTTTCAAGCATTTTTTTGTAATTTTCTTCCGAAGTCATATGGTAAAGGTATCGCTTGACTTTATGTTTCCCGTAATGAGTTGAAGTCCTTGCTGCCGGTGCGCCTAATTTGGGTTTCCCTGTTTTAGCACTTTTTGCCAGTGTTTTTTTTAATTTAGTTAGTCCTCCTGCTTTTTTAAACACTCCGCAGTCGACCACTTTACATGATTCTAATGTTTTTCCTTTTGGGGTTTTTAGTAATTCATCTGTAAAATTTTCTGCCATGACTTGAGCTTTTTCCGTTGTTATTGGAGAAACAGGAGTTTCTTGCGCTGCCGCTGCAGCTTTTGCTGTCACAGGTTTTTCGCTGAATAATTCCGTAAATTTTTTGTCTACTCGCTGAACCTGCCATGGAAAGTCATCTGCTTGAAGATCCTTATACATATCTTTTAATTCTTTTTCGCTGCAAGCACCTTTCGGGATGGCTCTTCCCATTGAAGAAGCTTCTATCCTTTGTGGATTTATGGTTAAATCGTAATAATGATTATTTCCTATTTCGGAATGAACATTAATATTCCCGTTTCTTCTGCTCATTGAAGTTGCTAAATTACCTACATTTTCAACAGGCGCATTCGGGTTCATTAAAAATTGAAGTTTTGCCAATTCTTCTTTGTTTTTATTTAGCACTTTACCTCTTACCTGTAGAATCGGCGCTGAACCTCTTGTCTTATCTAAACCGACGGCAACAGATCCTACTGTACGTTTGCCGTCTTTAACAATAACTCCTGCAACAACAGAGCCGTTATGAGAATTATAGCCGGTCATTACCCCCGGATTTGAAATCCCGAATTCCTGCAGTTTTGTTCTTACTTCTTTCGGAAGCATTTCTGCGGACAAAAATTCTCTGTGACGCGCTTCTTTTTGACAAAATTTGTTTGCAGTATCTGCAACCTCTTTTGCAGACGGTGTCCCTTTTTTAATTACATTAAAAATGACTTTTGATAAACTTGTAATACGCATTTACCATTTCCTTATAAATTTAATATTTCCCCTATGTATTTATAAAAACGTTTTACAGAAAAAAATTGCGTTATTGAGTTTGATTTTTTAAAAAGGTTTAACATTATTGAATTTAAGAGGGGCTTGATGTATGATAAAAGCAGGAAATTTAGATTAAAGAGGAGAACTTTTTATTATGAAAAAAGAATTAATTTTTTTAGGACCGCCGGCTTGCGGAAAAGGTACACAAACAGCTAAATTATCAGAATATTTAAACTTTCCGCACGTTGATACAGGTTCACTTTTAAGAGCAGAAATTAAAGGCGAAACAGAAGCAGGAAAAGAAGCCAAATCTTATATTGATAAAGGGCAGCTTGTTCCTGTTGAACTTGTTACGCGTATCATCAAAAACAGATTATCACAGGATGACTGCAAAAACGGTTATATCCTGGACGGCTTCCCGAGAAGCGTTGAGCAGGCAGACAAACTTACAAAAATGAATGCTGAAATCGACAAAGACACGGAAGCCGAATTTAAAGCAATTTATTTTGATATTGACACAAGCATTCTTGTTGAAAGAATAGTTAACCGCCGTTCCTGCCCGAAATGCGGAGAAATTTACAATCTTGCATTCAAAGCGCCTCAAAAAGACGGCATCTGCGACAAATGCGGTGCTGAATTAACCCAGAGAAAAGATGATACAAGAGAAGTTGCTCAATCAAGATTTGATACATACTTCAAAGAAACAGCACCGTTAATTGATTACTACAAAAACAAAGGCGTTTTAAAAACTATTGACGCAAATGGCGAAATTTCAGAAGTATGGGAAAGATTGTTGAAGGTAGTAAATGATTAACAGAAAATCGAGAGAAGAAATTAAGTTGATGCGCCATGCAGGACATATTGTTGCGCTGGTGCATCAGGAAATGAAAAAAGTCGTAGAACCCGGCATAAGCACAAAAGAACTTGATAATATTGCAATGAAAATTATCAAAGAAAATCATGCTGTTCCTACATTTTTAGGCTACAGCGGTTTTCCTGCGTGTATTTGTACTTCAATAAACGAACAGGTCGTACACGGAATTCCGTCAGAAAAAGTTACCGTAAAAGAAGGCGACATTATAAGTATTGATGTCGGCGCAACTTTCCACGGACTTGTCGGTGACAGCGCCTGGTCGTATGCAGTAGGAAACGTAAGCGATGATATAAAAAGACTTATGCAGGCAACCGAAGAAGCACTGTATGCAGGTATTGAACAAATGCAGGTAGGGAACGTACTGGATGATATTTCAGGCGCGGTAGAAGATGTTGCTGTTAAATACGGTTACGGTATTGTAAGACAATACGGCGGGCACGGTGTAGGTCATGTTATGCATGAAGAACCGTTCCTGTACAACTACAGAGTAGGCGACAGAACACCTATAAAACAGGGTTATGCAATTGCAATTGAGCCAATGCTTAACCTCGGCGGTGATGAAGTTTCTGTCGGTGCTGATGACTGGACAGTAAGCACTATTGATAAAAAACCTTCTGCCCATTTTGAGCATACTGTTGTTGCAACAGATGACGGCCCGCAGATTATGACAAAATTAATGGAATAATTTAAAGGGTATGCCCTATACCTCCAAAATCTGAGCCTTCTAGTGTACATAAGAGGTTTTAAGAAGGGAGGTGATAAAGTTGGTAATTAATCAAATAGAGTTAGCAATTATCTTAGCGATATTACTAACTCTAAAATCCAACTAAGGGCATTTAAAGAGCGGACGGCAATCCGCTCGCCCATTTATATTATAAACTTATATAGAAAAAATTACAAGTCCTGACAGGAGAAAATATTATGAAATATTACATCGGATTATCACTAAGCTCCGGCTCGAGTATGGATTCGGGTGTTGCTGTTATGGAAGAAAACGGAACTTTTATTCTTGTTGACAAATTATACAAGATAAATGATATCATTTTCTTTTTTGAAAATTTTTCTTCGCTGAAGGATTCTGAAATCTGTGCCTCGCTAGCTTGGGACAGAACAATGCTTAACGGTAAATGGAGAGTTCTTTCAAAACCTTATCAGCTTGTATCATCCAATTCTTTGATGCCTAACCAGGATAACTGGACTCAGCGCTATACAACAAGGGGAAATGAATTTTTCAGGTCGCTGATAGAAAAAAATATTCCTCTTACACGCTTTGAAATATACTTAACCCGCCAGAGTATGCATTTGAATTCTTGTTACAAAGAACGTTCTCCGGCAGACTGCAAGTTTTTACAGCAGGCGTTAATTAATGAATGGGGAATAGAACTTCCGCAAAATATGATGCCTATGTCACAATTGGAAGCAATTGTAGGGGCAATTCTTGCAAAAGAGAATTCAAAACACCCTGACAACATCAAACAAATAGCAGAATTTAAAGGTCAAAAAGTTATTGATGTGATTAAAAATCCTAATTTAGCCAGAATTAAAGTTTAGCTAAACTATTTGCCTTATATGCTATCAAACATTGCGCAAACTGATCCGGGCAGCTTGTAGGTTTTTCACCGCATCGAATACCTTGTAATCTTTCTATTACATCGTCTATTTTCATACCTTTAACAAGGCTTTTTATACCCTTTAAATTACCGTTGCAGCCGCCTAAAAAATTTACATCCTCAATTATATCGTTATTAATTTTAACCTGAATCATCTTACTGCAGGTTCCTGTAGTTTGATAGTCAAATACTTCCGTCATAAAATTTCTCCTTTTTACATTTATTGTAGCACAATAAAAAAATAATATTATGCATTTACTTATATTTTTATGAATGTTATTATAGAATATATGGAGAAAACAGGAGCTTATTTTGCAAAGTATCTATAAATTTAACAAACTGAATTTCACAACAGCCGGTATGCCGTTAAGAACAGGAAAAGGCAGCTACCCGCAAGCTTTTGACATTTTAAAAGAAATGAATCTTGACGGTATGGAGCTGGAATTTGTTCACGGAGTAAGAATGAATTTGGAATACCGTGAATTTGTAAAAAAAATAAGAGAAGAAAATAACTATGTAATTACGGCTCACGCACCTTTTTATATAAACCTTAATTCAAAAGAAGAAGATAAAATTGATGCAAGTGTAACAAGAATTATCGAAACGGCAAAAACAGCTTATGAAGCCGGCGCATTCAGTATAACATTTCACGCTGCATTTTATATGGGCAAAGATAAAGAAACTGTTTACAACCAGGTGAAATCAAAAATTACTCAAATATCCGAACTGCTAAAGCAGGAAAAAATTAATGTCTGGATAAGACCGGAAACTACCGGTAAATCAACTCAGTGGGGAGATTTAGAAGAGATTGTACGTTTATCAAAAGAATTTGATAATGTTTTGCCTTGTATTGATTTTTCTCATCTACATGCAAGAAGCGGCGGAGAATATAATACTTACGATGAATTTTCAAAAATACTTGAAACAGTCGGCAATGAAATCGGTACTTATGCTCTTGAAAATTTCCACGGACACCTTGCGGGAATTGATTACAGTTCCAAAGGAGAAAAGAAACACCTTAACCTTGAAGAATCCGATATGAATTATAAGGATTTACTAAAAGCAATGAAGGAATTCGGTATAAAAGGGGCTCTTGTTTGCGAAAGCCCGAACATAGAAGATGATGCAAAACTATTAAAAACATATTATGAATCATTATAGTACTACTACATTTGTACTAATACATTAAAGAAATTATCAGGATTTGCCGTAAATACCGTTACGGTACTTTTTTAGTAAAGAAAGAGGCATCCTATGTTTAATTCAGTGAACAATCCGTTTGGCAGGCGTATAGAATCATCAACATCGTCTGATACAAACGGCAGACGGGAAAAAGGTCAGGAGCAGCCGGAGAAAGAAAGAAAACTTCTTGAAGAAGAAGAACAGGATGAAGTCAGAATTGGCGGATTGCCGCTTTTGACCGAGGATGATGTTGTTTACATGGTGAGGCAGTATATAGCAAATATAAAAGCCGAACATGAAGACAATGAAAAAATTCAGTTGAAAGCTGACAAATGGCTTGAAAAATTTGATGTGAAAAAATTTATGAAAAGAAACCCGACTCTGACAAGTGCGGATTTTTATATGATAATGTTTTCAGAAACAGAAAGTATTACTAAATAAAGTGTACTTATATACAACATTACCCCAAAGATGTTTGAAATTAAGCTATAATGCCATCCCGAACTTATTTGACTACTTTTTCACAAAAATATAAC
>CALUUU010000122.1 GCA_944324035.1 Candidatus Gastranaerophilales bacterium | reverse complement strand
AACCTGCTGAAATGACAGCTGATTCATTAATTAAGTAAATACAAACTGCAGACGGCGTAAATATGCCGTCTGCTCTTATAAGAAAGTGAATATATGACAACAGAAAATGCCTTAAACATAGATTTTTCAATAAAAAAGAACAATGTTGACGAACTGTTTTTTAATCTCTCGGAAAACCCGGAAGGTTTTAAGAATAAAGACTTTCGTTATACCTTAAGTCTGATTTATCAGACAATTGAAGATGAGTTTAAAGACGTTTTTGTAAGTCCTCATTCTCCTGCCAGGAACACTGATTTCTTTTTGGTTAACGAAGGCGGGAAGCTCTCATTCTTTGTCACTCCGACAAATAATTTTGAATACTACTTAAAATCAAAAGGTTCTCTTTTCCGCTTTCGCTCGCAAGTGCTCGGAGAACACGTCGGATATTTTATGAGCCTTGATCTTGTAATGGATTATTTCGGAGGATTTGGCGAAGTAATTGATATGGAGTCATTAACACCGACATTTATATATATGAATTCTTTAGCACATTTTGTAATGAAGCTGATTGAAAAATTGTATTTTATACCTGTAGTTAAAACTAAAGGAACAATGTTTAAAATTGTATATGAACCTATTATTCCAAATCAGCAGGTTGCAAGAATTATAAACCAATTTGAAGAAAACATTCCCGATAACTTGTTTATCAAAGGCGAAAAGCCGGATAACTTTGTAAAAGATTTTATCCATAATTATATGAATTATGTTATATACAAATTTTTAGGTATAAAAGCATATAAATTCAAAGATGTAAAATCCGGAACCTACATGATAAAAGATTTAGAACAACGCTCTTCTATGCGCGGAGTTGAAATTGCAGAAAATTTTGCCCAGTGGTTTGACGAGCTGTACCTTGGAAAATACGATGTAATTCCTTTCTTCAAAATAGAAAAAGTTGAAGATGAGTTATTCAGGTTAAAGGTGCATATCAAGAACAGAAAAACCGGTGAAAGCGTACTTATAGATGACTTGTACCACGAAGACACAATTTTTGGAGCAAATTCGTCTGATATTGCCAAGATTGTTGAAAAACAGCTTAACTATGCCATCAGGTATATGCCGGAACTTGAAGATTTATTTGAGGATGAAGAAAAGCTTGCACTTGACCTAAATCTTAATGAAGTTTATAAAATAATAACCCAGACGGCCTATTACCTGCAAAAAGCCCAGATAGAAGTAATTTTGCCTAAAGAGCTTGTAAATATTGTTGTTCCGCGGGCTTCTATCAATGCAAAAGTTAAAGCTTCGCGTTCAAAAGATTTGGCGGATATATTTAACAATACTGCATCAAATAAGATGTCGCTGGATGATATTCTTGATTTTTCATATGAAATTGCGATAGGAAACGAAAAAATTTCTGTTGAAGAATTTAACAAGCTTGTTGAAAACAACAGCGGGTTAATTAAATACAAAAACAAATACGTATTAATTGATAAAGAAGAAAGCAAAAAAATATTTGAACAGATTGCCAAAGCAAACTTTAAATCCCTTTCGAGAATGGAGCTCATACATGCTTCTATGTCCGGACAGCTTGCGCAGTATGAGTTTGACTATGATGATGCATATGCAAGAATTATTCAGGACTTTACAAAACCTGTAGATGTGACTCCGCCAAAAGCTCTAAAGGGAGAACTCCGACCATACCAGCAGACAGGTTTAAAATGGCTATGGACAAATGTTACAAAAGGATTTGGCGTCTGTATGGCAGATGATATGGGACTTGGAAAAACCATTCAAATCATCAGCTTAATCCTGAAATTAAAAGAAGAAGATAAGCTTAAAAAGCCTGTCCTTGTAATATGCCCGACAACGCTTATGGGAAACTGGATGAAAGAACTCCAGATGTTTGCTCCAAGCCTTGATGCTGTGGTATATCACGGAACAGAACGCCATTTGGAAGTCAACCATGATATTATTCTTACAACATACGCAATTATGCGAATTGATGTTGAAGAATTAAAGAAACACCAATGGGGTATGGTTATCGTCGATGAAGCCCAGAATATTAAAAACCCTGATACAGCGCAGACTCTTGCTATTAAAACGCTAAAAGCAGATACAAAAGTCGCAATGACAGGTACTCCGGTAGAAAACAGATTAACAGAATTATGGAGTATATTCGATTTTATTAACCAAGGATATCTTGGAAGCCTCAGAGAATTCCAAAAGAGTTATGCTATACCCATTGAAAGATTTAAAGAAAATTCACGTGCGGCAAAATTAAAAATGTCAATTTCGCCGTTTGTATTAAGGCGTTTAAAAACAGATAAACATGTTATCTCTGACTTACCTGAAAAAATGGTGCTCAATGAATACTGTTACTTATCAAAAACACAGGCTGTGTTGTATGAAAAAACACTTAACGAAATGATGGCAAAAATCAGTGAATTTTCAGGGATTAACAGACGCGGAAACATTTTCAAGCTTATCACGGCACTGAAACAAATCTGTAATCACCCTTACCAGTTCTTAAAATCCGGTGATATGAACAGAGAAATGTCAGGGAAAATGGATAAATGTATTTCTACTGTTGAAAGTATTCTGGACAACGGTGAAAAAACGCTTATATTTACTCAATATAAGGAAATGGGTGATATTCTCTGCAAAGTAATAAAAGAAGAATGCGATACCGAACCGCTATTCTTCCATGGATCATTGACAGTTCCGCAAAGGGAAGATTTAATTAACCGCTTCCAAAATGATGATGACGCAAAAATTATGATATTGTCATTAAAAGCCGGCGGTACAGGATTAAACCTAACAAGTGCTACTAATGTTATTCACTATGATTTATGGTGGAACCCGGCTGTTGAAGACCAGGCAACAGACAGAACATACAGAATAGGTCAGGATAAAAACGTAATGGTTCACCGAATGATTACACTGGGTACTTTTGAAGAAAAAATTGATGAAATGCTAAAAACTAAAAAAGAACTGGCAAATCTTGCAGTTTACGAAGGTGAAAAAATCATTACAGAACTTTCTGACGAAGAAATTTACGAAATATTCACTTTGTCAGCTTAGTAAAGCCCTCCAAGCGCCCAAGGATTTTGCATCATCATTGAGTAATTCTGGGCAGCAGAGCTTTGTGTACCGTTAATTCTTTCTTTAAACTTTCTCATTGTTGCCTGCAAAGGGGTTTCAGATGGCTGTTGCTCTGTATGTTCTTGTTGGGAAGAAGTGACTGAATTATCAGGACTTTGAGATACAGAAGCTGTATCCGACTGTTGAGAGGACTGACTTGAATCATTCATTCCTAAGTCTGTTGCAATGTCTTGCATAAGTTCAGGGTCTTTTTCTGCGATATTTTGTAATGACACTGCGGCTTTTTCCATACGTTCTTTCATTACAGGATTTTCCATTTTCGGATCCTGTACTCCTTTTGCGGCAGCCTCCTGAGCCTTTTGCATATCCTGTGCAAGCGTGAGAGTAGATTCTTTAACAAGATTTTCTCTTGCACTTCTGCTGTATTTAGCCCTTAGTGCTCTTAATTTAGCTTTCTTTGTGCCGATTTTATCGGCTTCAGATACATCACAGCCTAAAGCATTATGTGCAAGTTTACCTAATCCCCAGCTTGCAAGACCGCCAATTATAGCCCCCGCAATACCGCCTACAATATTTCCAACGCCCGGAACTACTGTCCCTACTGCAGTACCAATAGCAGCACCGGCTTTCATACCCGCCATGAAACCAACAGCTTCAACTGCTGCTACCCCGGTTGATTTTGCAATTTCTTTTGTCATCGCCTTTGTGCCGCCGGCTTTTTTTGCTGCTGCAAATTTGTCATAATCCGCCGCCACAGAAAGAGCTGCAAATGCAGCATTTCCTTTAACAAATTTTCCTGCAAAACGAAAAACTTTAGAACCGGCATTTAAGGATTTCACGGCAGTATTAGCGGCTCTAACACCTGTCACTGTTTTTACGGTATTCTTTGCTTTGCCTAAAAAAGATTTAGGTTTTAAATTCCCGTTATATTTGGCTTTATATGCGTCAAGTTTTGCCTGTGCAATAAGCTGTTCCGCCTCTTTTAATTTCTTAGCCTGAGCGGCACCGCGCAGAGTTTTTGCCTCATTTAAAGCCTGCCTTGCACTTGTAAAATAACCAGCTTTTAATTCCAGTAATAAATTTTTACTTAATAATTTGTCAGCTTGTTTTATCTTCTTAGCCAAAGCTGTTCCGGATAGTCCTTTTGCCTCATCAAAAAGTTTTTTTACATCTGCATAATATTGAGTAGAATTAACTTTTACTTTTGCAGCATTATAAACTTTTTTTAATTCCTTAAGTTTCGCATCACGCGCAGAACCTTTTAACTGATTAGCTTCCGCAAGAAGTTTTCTTGCTTCTTTATAATAAACATCTTTTGCAGCTTTCAAATTTGCAGACTCAAAAAGTTTTGCTGCTTCCTGAAATTTTGCAGCCTGGGCGGCACCTTTTAATTTGGCAGCTTCTGCCAATGCCTTTTGTGCGTCTTTAAAATAATCAGCCTTTCCTGCAACAGCTTTAGGTATACTTTTTTCTATTTCTAAAATTGTATTATATCTGCTTGCGTTTTTACAAGTTTCAAAAGTACTTTTACCTTTTAATTGTCGTAATTCAATTTGTTTTCTAAGCTGAGTGAATTTTGAGGGTTTATTTTTTGAGAACTTGCTATAAATCTTTCCGCCGCCATGTCTTATAAGCTCAATTCCGGAACCTATAGCACCATTAAGAATAACGCCGTCAGTAAATGACATATAACTGTTATCCAAACCGGTAGTATTCAGATACATCGCTAAATTATAGTAATCATTATATCCATTCACTGACATAACCAATTCCCTTAATTTATATATTTCCCCTGTATATTTATATAAAGATTTTTAATGAAGAAAAAATGCTTAATTGTTAAGAAAAATAAACAGTCTGCTAAAATATTAACAGACTGTCTCAGGTTTTATTAATACTTCCCCTGAATTAAGCTTTACTTGCAGCGTAATACTGAGCAAATAACTCCGGATTTTGCATCATTGCCATCTGTAACTGCTGCATCATATACTGATCTGCATTTGTTGCAAACGGATTTGTTGTTCCGGTATCAAAACTGTGAGTTTCTGATTTTTGCTTTTGTTCCTGCTGCTCAGCCTTTTTTTCAGAATAGCTTTTGCCTACAATTTTGCTTGTTGCCCATTCTCCAATCAAGCCGCCTATAATACCGCCAACAAGAGGGATAGGACACAAAGCCTGACCTATGCAAAAACCAGCCATACTGCCTACAGCTCTTGCTCCAGCTTTAACAAATTCCGCACCGCCATCAACTATACCGCCATCCATTGTAGCTTTAATAATATTTGGAGTTTCACATGCTAAAAATAAGAGTGAACCTATTAAAGGCATCTTTGTACCTAAAGATTTTGTTACACCTTTTAAACTGCCCCATAAACCTGATTTACCTGCCGCTTTTGCCACAGCTCCGCCTTCTGTCCAGCCTTTTGATATACTTGACGGAATATCTGTTATATTCTTTTTCATAGCCTTCCAGAAACCGCCTTCTTGTTTTATCAGCTGCTGGTTATGGGCTTCTGAAGCCTTAAACGCGTTTTTCAATTTTGTCCAGAAATCTTTATAGCCGGTACCGCCAACATATTTGCCGTCAGCACCTTTTACTCCGCGCACAGCTTCCCTTAAGGATTTTTCAAAAGCTTCACCGCCTGTACCTAAGGCAAAATCAGGCGCCATTTTTAAACCGCGTTTTGCATAATTTAACACTCTGTTCAAAGTAACAGGACTAATCATAACCTACCTACCTTTACAACACATGTATGATTTAATTTATTACCTAACCTGTTTATATAAAGTATTTTTTTATTCTTAAATTGCTTAAAAATAGACATATGTAACAAAAGTTAACATAATAGGCTCACTTTACACTACAAATTTTTTTGCTAGAATACAAATATTGAAAGAGAGGGATATATGTTAAAACGTTTACTGACATTTAAGAATATTATTTTTATTATATTGGTTGTTTCCCTGCTGCTAATATTACCTAAAATAGTAAATATACGTCTCTTATTTTTTGCTGCATACGTAATAGCGTGTG
>CALUUU010000121.1 GCA_944324035.1 Candidatus Gastranaerophilales bacterium | reverse complement strand
CTCGCCGTCAGGCCCAAGAACCTGGCTTGCGATGCCGCCATACCCATGACTTTGTCCCTTTCTTGTTTATTTCCTTACTCATGTCTACGGCTTTTCTACTCCCTTTCTTTAATTTTTATAACTTCTTTCGTTACATTTCGTTACATTGGAAAGAGGGAGGAAGGGGAATGAGAGGCTAAGGTTCAGATGTAGCGGGCTTTTTAAATAAATTTTTTAATTCCTGAATACTGTCTTTTGTTTTTTGAATTTTATCTTTTACATTATCAACAGTGTTTTTTGCGGCTTCTTTTACATCTTCCACATTCTGCTTTACAGCTTCTACATTATTTTTATGATTTGTTTTTAATGCTTCTGTCGTTGTCTTAAGCTGTTCTTTCAGACTTCCGCCGGTTATTGCGGATGTATCGCAGGTTGAAAGCCACTTGAAAGATTTTATAGAAGAAGCACTAGTCACATTGCCGGTGAAAACTACCTTAAAATCTTTCGTATTATTATCACCTGTTGACAATCCAGGAATTTGGTCTGTATTTTCTGATTTTGGATCAGAAGTCAAGGCTGACAAAATACTTGCGGTTTGAGTTCCAAATTTTGGGATATAAGAAGTCAGCTTGGAAACCGAAAGTTCTCCAAGAGGGCCTAATGCCTTAACTACATCAGCTCCAAGACGGCCAAGAATCACAACATTAGTATATCCGTTTATTAAATTATACTGACCAGTTACAAAATACGCCAGAGATGGGCCGGCAGACTTTACAGATTTTAATTTTGCAATACCGTTTTGTAAAGACAAAGAACCGTTAATTGTTTTGAAATTAGATGTGTTTTGAACAACAGGCATATTACGCACAGGTGCAAGCGCAGCTTTTAAAATAGCATTTGCCGCAAGATTTTGCGCAAGAAGCAAATTATCAAGTCTTCCGATATTAGCATAATGACCGTCCTTGACATCAAATGTAACATCTCCTGAAACAGATTTCATCATCGCATTAAAATCAGATGCAAATGCATTAAGTTTCAGCTTTGCTGTAAAACCAAGAGTTCCGGAAAGTGCATTGGAAATACCTGCCGCAGCATCTATTGCATTAACAGCACTCATGCCGGAACCTGTCATATCAACATTTGTAAGCCCTGACAGCACATTACAATTTATATTTCCGGTAATTTTACCTGAAAAAGCATCTCCTTTAAGATTCTTCAGATAGAACACATTATTTTTTAACCCAAAATCAGAGGTTAAACCAGTTGCGGTTATCTTACCGGTTTTAAATTTTGTAACCTCGCCTTTGCCGTTTTGAATAACAAGACCAATATCAGAAGATGGCGATTTAGCGCCGGAAGAAGCACTTTTTGAAGCGGCACTGCTGCCTGAGGATAATCCGCTCATTGAAGAAGCAAGCGTATCTGCATCAATTAAATTCCCGTTAAAATCAACTGATTTTACAATAATACCGTTTGTAAAATTACTGTCAACAATTGCGTAAGCATTCATTACAGAATTGTCTATAGTAATCAAAGGCAAATTCACGCTGATACTGTCACCGCCTAAATTGGCAGTAATATTTTTTAAAGAAGTCTTTATTGACGGCAATTCCAGAGCCGGAATATTAATGTTTCCATTCATAGACGGAGAAGTTAAATTGCCGTTTAATGTTATATCTACTCCGAATTCAGCTTTTGAATTTTTAAAGCCCGGAATGGAAATTGTTTGATTTGATAAAGTATTTACTTTAATATCCTGCAATTGTGCAAAATCTTTAACTTTTCCCGTAACAGAAATAAGTTTAGTCAGGCCTGTCAGACTTCCGTCTTCCGGCAAGGACGTTTTTGAAGTTGAATAAATTCCGGTATCGGTAAATTTTATGATATTTCCATCTAACTGAATATTGGAGCGCAGCATTGTACTTTTTGAAGACAAAGCAGAAACATCCATCAGGTGTAAATACCCTGCAGGTGTTGCTAAAAACTGAATATTTAACATTTGTTTTTTATCATTACCGGTTATTCTGGCAAGAAGCGGGATTGACCCTTTTGCACTAAAGAGAGTCCGAAGCTCTGCCGGAATCATATTTCTTAAATCGTTTGCCAAAAGATTACCTTTTGCCAAAATATTTATTGACATATCTTTTGTCGTATAGTCAGAAACCTTACCGGATACATCTATTCTTGAGTTATCCAAAGTTAAATATGTATCTGCAATATTAATATCTTTTTCATTCAAAACAACATTAATTACCGGAAGCTTTACGGTAAGAGCCGGGTTTATAACATTGACTGAATTTACATTTATACGGCCGTTGTAAGATTTGCCGTCTGATGTAAGGTTAATAACAGAGTTTGCAAGCTTAACACTTGTCACGGAAGGTTTATTTAAAATATTTACATTATCTACAGTAACATCAACAACAGGTTTTAGCTCATTAAGTTTTCCCGTAACAGACGCATCAACCGAAATTGTACCTGATTTTATATCATTATCTTTCAACAATCCCAGCTGCCCTGCTGCAGTCAAAAGCCCTTTAATAAGCATATTGTCCGTTTTAAGATGCAAATCAGCCGTCGCATCATTTTTTATTGTGCCGGATGCTCTTAACGTATGCGATAGAATAACAAATCCGACATTTTTTATATTAACTGTATCTCCTGAAAAATCTATATCTGCATTAATCTTATCTATTAACACATTATATAATGCATAATTTACGCTTGCTGCAGGAATTTTAAAATAGCCCTCAGATAACACTTCTTTCATATTTGATTTTATATTAAAATCCGCATCTAAAGCGCCTTTCGCGGTCAGTGTCCGTAAATCGTTATAATTAAAAGAAGAGGCTATACTCTTTATTATATTAAATATATTATTAATCTGGGCATTTGATTTAAATGCCAAATCAATTTTCTTTGATTTTCCGCCGGTAAATTCTCCAATAACAGAGGTAAGCTCGTTTTCCGCGGTATATAATGCAATATCACTTACAAGCTTTTTACCCTTGAAATTAAGCTTTACATGACCTTGCGGAAGTTTTTTCCCGTTAACTCCAAGCGTTAAATTTTCAACATCCAGCAGACCGTTTAAATGCATATCTTCAAAGGTGCCGGTTGTCTTAATATCAGTTGTAAGATTTGCGCATAATTGATTTTTTCGTATATTTTCAAATATATCTATAATATTAAATGTTACAAACTCCTTTTCTTCTGAGGCAGAATTGTTTTGAGCAAACACCATATCGTTCAAATCCAAATCCGGCATCACTTTATTCAGAAGCTTAATGTCATAATTAAACGGTACTGCATCATCAAGTTTTATACTGCCGGCAGTTGCTACTTTGACCTTTTTATTCAAAATAAAATCCGTAACATTTAAGTCTTTACCGTTGATGGAATAAGACTTATTATTTCGCATATCAACAAGTGCCAGCGCATATTCACCAATCCTTACATCAGGCAAATGATTAGATAGCTTGAATCCAAACGGTAAACCTGTTAAAGGCGCTGATACATCAGTTTCAGCATTATTCTCATTTCCCGTAAGATATTCTTCTAATAAAAACTTACCATCCGGACGCACTTTCAATGATAAATTAATATTATCAGCCTTTACAACATCAACCTCAACTCTTCCTAATAAAAAAGGAAGCAACGAGATTTTAAATTCACCATTATCCAAACTTAGAAATTCTTCACCATCCGGCAATGCCACGCTAACATGAGCGGCTTTCACTCCGGCTGTAAGTTTTGGAGTAGTCACAAGGCTAAGCTGCTCCAGTTTTAATTTAAACCCTGAAGCATCTTCAACAAGCTTCGATATATTATCGCTATAAGAATTAACAAAACCGCCTAAACAAAAAGGAATAACCAAAAATAATACATATATAACAGCTATAATACTGCCTAAAACAATACCTGACTTCTTTAGACTCATAACATACCCCTTTTTACTTAACAAGTGAATTGTATCACAAAAAAAGCTATTTTCTCAACAACTCCGGATAATAATTCCAATCAATTGCAGAATTTCTTCTGAACCAGGTAAGCTGGCGCTTGGCATATCTTCTTGTATTTTGCTTTAATCTTTCTATGGCCTCATTAAAAGTTAATACGCCGTCTAAGTAAGCTATTACTTCCTGATACCCGATTGTATAGAGAAGATTTGGAATCCGCCCGTATTTCTTTAGCAAAAATTCAGTTTCTTCAACCATACCATCCTCAATCATCCTGTCTACTCTGTCATTTATTCTTTCATAGAGAATATCACGCGGATAATTTCTGCCCAGCCACTGCACTTCAAATTCATTGTCCTCATTAACCCCTCGGACAGCACTCAAAGGTTTACCTGTCGCATTTATAATTTCTATTGCTCTAATAATTTTTTTCTTATCATTAGAATCAATTGTTTCGGCACCTTCAGCATCAAGTTCAACAAGCTTTGCATACAACTCGTCAGAAGGCATTTCTCTCAATTTTTCTCTTAGTTCTCTATCCGGTTCAACATCCGGCATGATATAGTTTTCAAGCAAAAGCCTGATATATAAACCAGTGCCGCCGACAATTACAGGTGTTTTGCCGCGGTTTAAAATATCATAAATACACTTTTTTGCATCCTTTGCATATAAACCGCCCGAATATTCAAAATCGGGTTCAACTATATCAATCATATGATGAGGAATACCTTCACGCTCCTCAACAGAAGGTTTTGCGCAGGTAATGTCAAAACCCTTATATACAAGGCGTGAATCAGCCGAAATTATTTCTCCGCCGACATTCTTTGCTACTTCTATTGAATAAGCAGTCTTACCGCTGGCTGTCGGCCCCACTATCGCTATTATCTTGGATTTCCTGCACTTCACACTCATCTTTAAATTCTCTATCATAATACAAAAATATTAACACAACTACGTACACAATAAAATAGAAGTATAATATCATCAATAACATATAAACAATCGGATGAGTAAACGCAAAGGTACTAAAAAATGATATTACAAAATTTATTAATGTAACATATAAAAATAATATCAAAGATTTCCAAAATTTAAGAAATATCTTTTTTATAGAGGTAAACAACGCCAGTAATGGGTTTATGCACCTGTATATTATCTCCGGAATCCACAGCATTATAAGAAAAGAAAATAAAGATGTCACAGACATTAAAATTATATTCAAATTAAATAATGCTATAAGCTGCTCCGGCGGAAGTGCATTTAGAAAATTTACCATTTCCTGAGGCGAATTCAAAACTGTTTCCATTTGTGCAAAGGAAAAATTTATATTCTTTATAAATGGAACACTAACCAAATACATCACTAACAACAAGATGCTGCATAATAAAATAAACACTAAAGACACGCCTACAAATGTCAAAAAATGCTTGCCTATTCCAACAGGAAAAGACTGAATTAGTTTTAAAGATTCACTTGCTTTATCCTTATCAAGGATAAAGTCTTTTTTATAAAATTCCACACACTTTTTCAGCATATAAAACCAGCCTGAACAAAAAGCGCTTGTCATAAAAAGAACAGTAATTCCGGATAATATAAATTCCGGAATAGTATCTACAACCTGCTTTGAATAAGAAATATATAAAGTTATAAGCCACATAAACAGAACCAGAGGAACTGCTAATATTATCCCCTCATTCGTAGCTTTAAATGAATCTTTAAAAAGTTTAAACATAACTATATTTTTTCCTTACTTATTAAAAATTTAACCGACAAATTACTTAATAGTTTCTACCTGTTTTTTATTTTTCATTGAATTTTTACGCTTTCTTCTGCGCATCAAATCAACAAATGCCTCAAGACGAGTTAAATATCCTGCCTTACCTGTTTGTTCATCCATAATAAGAGGTAATATAGGAACATCACAGCGTTCTCTCATTGCCGGGAAAATATTCTGCGACATAATTTCCGGCATACAGGTAAACGGACTGATATGGATTATCCCGTCTATTCCGCGCTCTTCAGCATATGCAACATCAGAAACACTTTCAAGTGCATCTCCTCCTATATCACGCATC
This sequence comes from Candidatus Gastranaerophilales bacterium, assembly GCA_944324035.1. Classification (GTDB taxonomy): domain Bacteria; phylum Cyanobacteriota; class Vampirovibrionia; order Gastranaerophilales; family Gastranaerophilaceae; genus UBA1221. The sequence goes on along the minus strand of CALUUU010000121.1, from coordinate 266 downwards.
AAATAAGGCTTTGCAAGACGATTGGCTCTCTGCAGGTGAGTTTCACCTTTTTTAAATATTTTTGGGATAATGGCATCTTTTAAAAATCCGCTGACAGTAAGGCTTTTCCGTGTTTCTACTCCCATCTTGCCCAATTCTTTTACTATATCTTGGTTCGAAAAACTGTCGCACACCAGATAAATTTCTCCGGTTATGTCTACATGCAAAACTTCACGGTTTTCATCCAGCTTTACTTTATCCATTTCTGCAAACGCAAGCTTTTTAGC
>CALUUU010000120.1 GCA_944324035.1 Candidatus Gastranaerophilales bacterium | reverse complement strand
TGATAAAAAGATTATTGCTGATTTGGAAGTACCAATGGTTCATTTGTTCTTTTATCCGCAAAGAAATGAAAATAGAGATTTGATAAATCCAATTCGTGAATATTATCAAAAATGGCTTGATTTATCTTTTCCAATATCAATTTGTCCTGATAAATTAATTGAAAATGAAAATAGACTTCGCTATCTTGAAACCGGCCTTACAACTATAGCTCATCATATGGAATCTAGTTCTTTCAGTGCATTTGCAGATAATGCAAAATATGTTAAATATAAAATATTATCTAAAATAACATTTGGAAAAACTAGAATGCATTATAAAGAGAAACGTAATAAATTTCGTGTTAAATTAGGAAAATAAATTTGAATAAGGGAATAATTTTTGATATTAAAGAATTTGCAATAAATGATGGACCCGGGATTAGACTAACCATCTTTATGAAAGGGTGTCCTTTGCGTTGTCTTTGGTGTCATAATCCGGAAGGTTTGAGTCAAAAACCACAAATTAACTATAAAACAGGATGTGTTACGGGTGTCGAGTATTCTGTGGAGCAAATTTTCAACAGAGTCAGAAAATTCAAGGATATATTCCAGTTATCCGGTGGTGGCATTACATTTTCCGGTGGCGAACCTTTAATGCAGGCCGATTTCGTATATGATGTTGCTTCAAATCTCACTGATATCCATAAGACGCTTGATACATCAGGGTTTTGTAACTCTCAAATATTTAAAAAAATGTTATCAATTTTTAATCTTATATATTATGATATAAAGTTAGTCAATGATGATTTACACCAAAAATTTACAGGTGTTTCTAATAAAATTATATTAGAAAATTTGAAAATTTTAGAAAGAAGTGGGGTGCCATATCATATAAGAATTCCATTAATACCTAACATTACTGATACGAAAGATAATTTAAATGATATAAAAAATCTGATTTTGAGTTTAGAAAATAGACCACTAAGGGTTGATGCTCTGCCTTATAATGCTTTAGCAGGTGGTAAATATGATTCTTATAATATGGAATATCCATTGAAAGATATTAATGACGTTAATAATATTGAAAATTTAAAAGAATTTAATCAGGCTTTAACTCAAAATAAAATAGAAATTATAGGAGAAGAAGTAAAATGCTTGCAGAAAAATTAGAACAGATTCGTAATTTCACTCAAGAACGAGGTTATAAAATATATAGAAAATCGGTTACTCCAAGTATTCGTTTAATCTGTAAAAAGCAGCATTGGAATATGGCTAGACGTACTGCTATGCTTCTAAAATTTATGTGCGAAACTGAAGATCCAATAGTGTTTCGTGATGAAAAGATCGCTTTTGTGCGTACTAATATTAACATTCCTGAATATTTTAATAGTAAAGATATAAAAAAAGAATTTCACAAAACTAAATATCAATTTTTTGAACCATTTAATAATGCTTGTTTAGATTGGTCGATATTGCTAAAAAATGGTTTGCAAGGTCAGTTGGAAGCAGTTAGGGCATTACAGCAAAATTCTTCAAAATCAGAGCGAAATTACTTAGATTCTGTTGTAATCTCATTAGAAGCAGTCATGCAGTTAGCTGATAGATATAGAATAGCTGCAAATGCTGCTGGTAATGATTTTGTTGCGGAAACGATTAGTAAAGTACCAAAATATGGTGCAAAAAGTTTTGCTGAAGCTTTGCAATCAATTCGATTTGTGCATTCAATGTTATATCTTTGCGGACATGCACATATGGGACTAGGGCGATTCGATCAATATATGTATCCATATTATAAAGCTGATATTGCTAGTGGTAATTTAACTAAAGAAGCTGCAAAATCATTGATAAAAGAATTTTTTATTTCGTTAAATAGAGATACAGATCTTTATTTCGGCGTCCAACAAGGTGATAATGGACAAAGCTTGATGTTGGGCGGGTGTAAACCTGAAGATGGTACTTCTGCGGTTAATGAATTAACATACATGGTCCTGGAAGTGTCGAGAGATTTAAAATTAATTGATCCTAAGATAAATTTAAGAATAGATTCAAGTACTCCAGATGATCTTTTAGAACTAGGTTGTGAATTAACAAAGTGTGGCTTAGGCTTTCCGCAGTACTCAAATGATGAAGTTGTAATTCCGGCATTAATAAAGAAAGGTTATAGTTTAGAAGATGCTCGAGATTATATAGTAGCAGCTTGTTGGGAGTTTATTATCCCAGGGAAGGCATGTGAAAAGGTGAATCTTGGAGCAATAAATTTCCCATATGCGGTTGATAGTGCTTTTGAAAAAACATTAAAGCGTTGGGGAGATTTTTCAATTGATAATTTTGAGCAAAATATTGCTAAGAATGTAAAATTACAGTTGAAAAATTTAATAACAAAACAACAAATAAAACTCTTACCATCCCCGCTCGCAACCGCCTTTTTCCCCTATGCTTTGAATCACAAAAAGGATATTTCTGTAGATTCAAAGTATAATAATATAGGGATACATGGTGCAGGTTCTGCAAATGCTGCAGATGCAATTGTTGCAATAAAAACAATATACAAAGAACAAGGACAAGAAGGCTTGCTAAATTTGTATAGTGCTATCAGAGCAAATTTTGTAGGTTTTGAAAAATTACATGATTATTTACAGAATAAACTGCCAAAGGTAGGTAATGCCGATGCTGTTGCTGACAAAGAATTAAAATTTTTATTTGATACATTTGCAAATGCTTCAGATGAGTTGTCGACTACTCGTAGAAAAATTAGAGCAGGAAGTGGTTCGGCCATGTATTATGTATTGCTGACAAATAGTGATTGTAATATTTTGGAACCTAAAGTAAAAGCTACTGCCGACGGTAAAAAGGATGGGGAACCCCTGTCAACAAGTTTGGCACCTTCTCATGGTATAAAAGTAAATGGCGTTTTAAGTGTGCTGAAATCATACTCAGTTATTGACTATTCTCGTATAATGAACGGTGGGCCTATTACTATAGAATTGTCTCCTTCAGTTTTTAATTCGGATGAAGGTGTAAAAAAGCTTGCACAATTGATTAAATATTTTGTTAAACTTGGTAATCAACAGCTGCAATTAAATCTACTTGATGCAAATGTATTAGAAGATGCTATAGCTCACCCAGAAAAATACAGAAATTTGATTGTAAGAGTTTGGGGCTGGAGCGGTTATTTTACTGAATTAGCTCCTGAATATCAAAAACAGGTATTAAGTCGTCATAAGTATAATTTGTAATAACCTTATTAGGTTAAGAGATAGAGCAGAAGCTAACCCATATAATTTTTGAACCAAAAATTATATGGTTCAATTACCCAACCGCAAAAAAAATATAAAACACGGAAAAACAGAATATAATGGCGGCGGTAAGGGGAATTGAACCCCTGTCTGGAGAATGAGAATCTCCCGTCCTAACCACTAGACGATACCGCTATTTAATTTGTCTTTATTTTATCACGATATATTTTGTTTTTCAAGTTACAAGTTAATGGAATTAAATAGTGAATTCCACTAATAATGACCAATTGGCACCCTGAACTTGTTTGACTACTTTTTCAAAATCTATTATTTTGAGAAAAATGTCTGGTTTTCCGCGGGGGCTTACCACTGGCAAGATTTTGAAACGAGTTCAGAGCCTGCCCTGAATTTATTTCAGGGGTGACATTTTAGCAATTATTAGTGAAATTTGCTACATAAGTCCCAAAATTTACCACTTGAAAAATATTTTTTTTATTGTTATATTATCACTACAATGAAAAACATAGTTAGCAGACAATTCCATCATCATCACCATAGCAACCTGAAAAGGCTGTAGGGATTGATGATGCTCAAATAATATTCAATTCTAAGAAGTAGCCTTTTCGGGAAAATCAGAGCAAGAGGCTACTTTTTTTATGGAATTGGAGAAAACAAATACATGGCAATAATAAACAGCATAATTTCGGCAATAGGAAACAATAACAGCATTTACCCGCTTTTAGTCAGAGATTGCGGCATTGAAAACCCTATTAAAGTATACAAAACATACAAACAAAATGAAGATGACAATGAAATTGCGTATCTGGCAACCAGAGAACGCCTGATTGATGAATATGCAACATCAGCCGTATGGCTTGGCGGGATACCGTTAATTGACAAAATTTCGAACTATTTTATCAAAAAGAAAGCTTTTTCGCCGGATATTAATATCAAATTATATAAGGAAGAAGCGGGTATTCAAGGCTTAAAGTATAATATTGATAAATTTAAAAACGTAAAAGGGGCAGAAGAAGCTGTAAAAGATCTTGAATATGTACTTGCCAATAAAAATCAATACAAAAAATTACAAGGATACAAATTTTTATCGGCAATGGTATTCCCGATTGCGCTAATGGGCTTTGTAATACCAAAAGCAATCTTTGCTCTCACTGCAAACACAAGGGCAAAAAAAGCTGCATTAGAAAAACAAAACTATCCTTTCCAAACTCCTGAACGAAACGTTGCATTTTCCGGCTACGATGTTTTTGACAGATTTACACTAAAAAACCCGAAAAAAATTACCTTTAAAGGCGGATTTGCCGGAGCTGTATGTAATTTAAGCACTGTGGATAAAATGGCAATAACCGACGGAGGCTATGCTCTGGGAAGAATTGCAACTGCCAGAAAGAAAAATGAAAGAATTGATTTAGCATTTAAAATGGCTGGGATGATGTATCTTAATTTTGTTGCACCAAAACAGATTGACAAGTTATTAAATGATTTAACGCAAAAGATATTTAACATGGACGTTAATCTTGATCCGATTATTTTGGGTGATAAAAGATTAAAAGATGCGGCTGTAAATAATACGCTGAAATTACCGGCAAGTAATTCTGCCAAGGATTTATTAGAATTTGTTGACAATATAGATAATTCAAAAGGCTTATTCATTGAATATGCAAAACGGTTTGGCAAAATTAAAATGCTTGACTGCGGCATTCGTGACCCGAGAGCGTATGTTGATATCAAAGAATTAGGCAAATTCCGCGATGATCTGGCTAAATTTACAGAAAAACTAAAAGAAATAGAAAAAGAACGGATTGAAAACATTAAACAGTGCAACCAAAAACTTAAAGAAAATCCTGCGCTAAAAGAAGAACTAAAAGCTGCAATGAAGAAAAATCCGGTTCTTAAATATGTTCGCACGGCAAAAGCTGCAAAGACATTCAACATATTGGCAAATGTCGGCTTAAGCAGCTACCTGCTGGCCTGCGTATTGCCGGAAGCACAATTTGCATTCAGGGAATGGGTTACAGGTTCCAAACTTGAACCGGGCTTAATTATTGATGACAAAAAGAAAAACTAAACAACACCGCTGTTAAGGCAGTCATGGATATGGATAACACCAACAGGTTTGCCGTTTTCCACGGCAAACAGGTTTGTTATTTTCTTTTCATGCATCAATTTAACTGCTTCGCTCGCCATTGCAGAAGGCGCAATAACTTTTGGATTTCTGGTCATAACATCAATCCCGCATTTATTTAAGATATCATTTGACAGGCACCTTCTCAAATCCCCGTCTGTTAAAATACCGGTTAAAATTCCATCAGCATTAACAAAACCTACACATCCCAGCCGCTTTGAAGTCATTTCGAGAAGAACATCATGCATATTTGCATTTTCGCCAAGTAAAGGCATTTCTTCCCCGCTGTGCATTAAATCCGAAACCTTTTGCAGTACGGAGCCCAGCTTACCGCCCGGATGCCGCTGGTTAAACTGTGTTTTTGTAAAACCGTTTCTCTCAATCATAGCAACCGTTAAAACATCACCAAGAACAAGTGTAGCTGTAGTTGATGATGTTGGGGCAAGCCCTAAAGGACAAGCCTCACCGTTGTCAGGAAGCCTTAAAACAACATCACCGGCTTTTCCAAGAGAAGAATTCGGATTTTTTGTAATTGCAATTAACGGAATACCAAATCTTTTCGAATAATTTAAGATGTCAACAAGTTCCTTTGACTCCCCGCTGTTTGAAATTGCGATTACAACATCATCTTCCGTAATCATGCCTAAATCACCGTGGCTTGCTTCCGCCGGGTGTACAAAAAATGACGGAGTACCGGTTGAAGCCAGAGAAGCTGCTATTTTTTTTGCAATATGCCCTGATTTACCCATTCCGGTCAATATAACGCGCCCTTTAGCATTTTGCATCATATCAAGAGCCTCTGTCAAAGAGTTATCTAAATCATTTTCCAAAACACGGAGAGTATCTATTTCCTTATCAATAGTATTTCGTGCAGAAATTAAATCTCTGTTTGAAAGTTTATTTATATCACCAGATATTGAATTTGTTGTTGTCATCAT
>CALUUU010000119.1 GCA_944324035.1 Candidatus Gastranaerophilales bacterium | reverse complement strand
TTTTTGAAATATTTAGTAGGGTTTAGTTTGTCAAGTTTCGGCATTAAAGGTGCTACTGCAACAAGCGGCCCAACCTGAACAAAGTCTGCAAGTATTGCAACAAGCCAGGCGAGGAACAATATTGGGCCGATAATGAGTACGGCAGCTTTTACGGTTATTGTAAATATGTATGCTATACCGATTGTACCGACATGCGCATTTGGAATCTGCTCATACATTAATTCAAACAACTGTACAATCTGGTTCCAGATAAAAGGAGCCAGCCCTAATATTGCTGAAAATAGTATAAGCAAAGATACTGCTGTTGAAAAATCCTTGGATTTTACAACTTGTCCTTCTTTTCTGGCTTGTTCCAATTTACGCGGGGTGGCGTCAAACTGCTTATCCTCATCACCCATCCCAACTCTTCCTTTCTTCCAATATTATAACATAAAAGAAGAAAAAGTCAGGTGCAAATCTTAGGTTGGAAGCTCTGTGCATATTCAGCTACATCTTTTTAATATTTTTTTGAATTATATCTATTTCCGTATCTTCCCGGTTAGGATTTCTCATTTCCTCAAGCTCTTTTTCTAGTCTGGCTTTTTTTTCATTTATTTTTTTTTCAAGTTCAATAAGCTTTAGGTGCTGTTCTTTCATTGTATTCTGATATGCCTCTTTGACCATTTTTTTATATTCTTGTTGTAATTGGTCATATTTCAAACCTTTAGTGTCTGAGTTATCTTTATAATTTCTATTTTTTACTGAATCTTTCTCAGTGTACATCTTTTGATAGACCTGTGTAATTTTCCCCATAAATTGTTCTCCTAAATTTAAATGTTTCCCCGATATTTAAACAAAGTTTTAATTCTCATAAAAATTGCTTATTTTTAATATTTTGTTACAATTAATTTTGTGTTTTTTCACTTGAAAAAATTTAATTTTAAGGCTAGAATATATTAAGCCGTGCTCCACGGGGAATTGCAATCTCTTGACCCGAAGTGTAGGCGGGGTGCAGAGCCTGTTATGAGGGTTTGTGCATCAGAGTAAAAGTTGATATTTTTGTTGAGGTTTAAGGCTTGAGCGGCGTAAAATACCGAACCGTGTCAGGATGGAAACATAGCAGCACTAAGGTAACCTTTGCGGGTGTTTTTGTTTTAAAAGTAGAAAATATTATCTGATATTTTGTTTGTATAAATTCGATAGACAGTGGCACGGCTTTTTTAATCTGAGGCTTCTATGGGTTTGAAAAAGTTTATATTAAATTCAGATAATTTTGGACTTTCGCCGGATTACAACAGGGCTGTGCTTAACGGTTATAATAACGGGTTTTTAAAAAGTGCAAGTATCACGGCAAACGGGGCTGCTTTTGATGCTGCTGTAAATGAAATTTTACCCGAATGCCAGAAATTAAGTGTCGGTGTTCACCTGAATTTGACAGCCGGAAAGCCGCTTACTTATTCAGACTGCTTAACCGATGATGCAGGTAATTTCAAGCACAGTTTTTTCTCACTGTTTTTGAATGCCGGTAAAGAAAGTTTTTTAAAACAAATTGAAAAAGAATTCAGGGCGCAAATTGAAAAAATTTCTGGTTATGTTAAACCTTCTCATATTGATTCCAGCGGTGATGTACACTGTATTCCGCAAATCTTTGAGCTCACATGCAGGCTCGCCGCTGAATATAAAATTCCTTGTGTAAGAACTGCATTTGAGGAGTTTTACATAGTTCCGGATTTAAAATCCAATCTCAATATCAGATATCCGCTTAATATATTAAGATTAATATTATTAAATTCTCTTACATTGAAAAACAGAAGTGTTCTGCAAAAATACGGATTAAAGACAAATAACTACATAGTTGGAGTAACGTATGCGGGGATGATGTCAAACAAAATTCTTGAAGCAGGTTTGAAAACGCTTTCAGACGAGGATAATTTTAGTGTTGAGGGCGTTATATATCCGGCCAGCTACCTGCGTAATATTAATGATACACATTCAAAGGAATTTAAACTGACACAGGATAAACTGCTTGAAGATACAATTTACCGCATGGGTTATGAAATATCTTCCCATAAGGATATTTAATGAAAGAAAAACTTAGTGTATTTATATTGCTTCTGATTTTGCTTCTTGTTTTGTGCAGACAGTATCTTTTGAAGAATAATCTGCAGGTTTTGAGTGTTATTACCCCTGTAATGTTTAATGTTGACTTAAACGGTAATAATACCTTTGATAAGGGTGAAACTGTTTGTGTCAGCGGAGTAAAATCGTTTACTTCCAATTTGCAATATTATCCTGAGCATCTTGCTGATAAAATGAAACTTTCATATGAAAATGCAGTTGCTGCAGGTTACCTGGCGGATGAATTTGCAGGCAGTGCGCTTACAGGTAATCTCGTTAAGTTAAAATTTACTGGTGAGGTTAAACCTGAATGCCGATTTGCTAAAGTCTATGTTGGCGGAGAGGATTACGGGAATATGCTTTTTGAGTATGGGTTTGGAATTACCGATGACGATAAGGTGAGTGATGAATATACCAATGTCCTTGAAAAAGCAAAAAAATTGAAACTGGTTATTTTAAATCATAAAAGCAGCAAATATCATACTCTAAATTGCAAATACGGCAGAGTAGCACATGATGTTGTTGTCTTAAAAGAAGGTGAACTTCCTAAAAGTGCTTCTCCTTGTAAATTTTGTCATCTGCCAAAACAGGAGCAAAAACGCTTTGACAGAGAAAAAGTTATTATTCCTCCACCAAACATTGTCACAGATGGAAATTTTAAGCTTATTCTTACTGACTTTACAAAAATCCTTAAACCGGACAGAAATTGCAGCCATGCTGTTTGTAAAGAGTTTGTTAATCAGATAAATAATGCAAAAGAATCTATTGATATTGCCTTGTACGGCTGGGCTAATGTTCAAAAAGTGAATGATGCACTGGAAAATGCTGTTAAGCGCGGGGTAAATGTCAGAATTATATATGATAAATCATGCGCAAAGGAAAATTATTACACAGAAACCGAAAATTTTGTAAGTAGATTTAGCAATGTACGCTCTGATTACAACGATGATGATAAAAAACTAACAAATATGCTTATGCATAACAAATTTGCGGTATTTGATAATAAAGTAGTTTATACCGGTTCTATGAATTTCAGCGTAACAGGACTGTCGGGATTTAATCATAATAATGTACTGCTTATAAATTCTCCGGAAATAGCAAAATTATATGCGTCTGAATTTAATCAAATGTATTCAGGTAAATTCCATACATTAAAAGAAAAATCTACAGGTAATATTAATATAAAAAGCGGTTTGTCCGTTGTTTCAGTCTTTTTCTCACCTCAGGATAAAGGAATAGCAAACGGTGTTGTTCCGCTGGTTGAAAAAGCCAAAACATCTATATTAATTCCGGCATTTATTATTACACATGATGGACTTTTTAATGCACTTGTATCTGCGAAAAAGCGTGGTATTGATGTGAGAATTATTATTGATGCAACAAGTACAGGGGTTACTCATTCTAAAATTAAACTGCTGCGCCAGAGCGGGATACCTGTGAAAGTAGAAAATTATGCAGGGAAAATGCATGCCAAAGCCATGATTATTGATGAACGATATCTTGTGCTTGGCTCTGCTAATTTTTCCAAAAGCGGTGAAGATAAGAATGATGAAAATATGATTATCGTCGATAATATTAAACTTGCAAAACTTTATAATGATTATTTTGAATATTTTTGGAAGAAAATTCCTGATAAATACTTGAAATATAATGTTTCTGCTGAGGGGCGCTATTCTCTTGGCTCGTGCTCAGACGGGATTGATAATGATTTTGACGGTAAAGTTGATATGGCTGATGATGGCTGTAAGATTAAAAAAGCAGTCCCCCGTAAATAGAGAAACTGCTTTTTTATATTGCAAAATTTTTCTAGCAGGCTTTAACAATTTCGTATGCCACATCTGCATCAATTGCACATTTTTCACCAAGGTGAACATTCCTTAATTTAAAACGTTCTCTGATTTTTTCGGCGGCCTCATTTGCATCAATTTCATAATCAGAAAGTTTTGTTTTCATGCCAATTGAATTATAAAATGCTTCAATCGCTTCAATTGCTTTATCAGCAGCTTTAAGATCTACGGATTCTTCTATCCCGAATACTTCACGAGCCAATTTTGCCAGTTTTTTAGATTTTGTGACTTTTTGATTTTTCAAAAGCCGCGGTTGAATAATAGCAAGGCTTTGTCCATGGTCAACTCCATAAAACGCGGTTAATTCGTGTCCAATCAAGTGTGTTGCCCAATCCTGCGGAACGCCTTGCGAAATCCAATTATTTAAGCCGCAAGTTGCGCACCAGAAGATATTTGCTCTAACATCATAATTATTCGGAAATGCAAGTACTTTCGGGGCTTCTTCTATTAATGTTCTCAATATTCCGAGAGCCCAATCGTCCTGCAGAGGGGAATTTACATCAAATGTGCAATACTGTTCCATAACGTGCACAAACGTATCTACAATGCCGTTAACAGTTTGTCTGACAGGAAGTGAGTATGTTACTTCCGGATCTATAATAGAAAACTGCGGGAAGACTTTTTCTGAGTGGAAAGCAAGCTTTTCTTCTGTTGCAAGTCTTGACACTACAGCTCCGTCGTTCATTTCTGAACCTGTTGCAGGCAGAGTTATAACGTCAGCTAAAGGAAGCGCATCTTTTATTTCTACCCCCTTTATCAAGATATCATCATAAGGGTCGCCGCCTTCATATTTAGATGCTGCCGCAATAAACTTAGTACCGTCAAGAGTAGAACCTCCTCCAACTGCGAGAAGAAATTCTATACCTTCTCTTCTAATCATTTCAACAGCTTTCATGCAGGTTTCGTATTTAGGGTTCGGTTCAATTCCGCCGAATTCAAGCACATTGTAGCCTTCAAGAGCTTTTTTCACCTGTTCGTATACTCCGTTGCGTTTGATTGAGCCGCCGCCGTAAATCATAAGAATTTTTTTATTTCTGTCAATGTATTTTGGAAGCTCTGCTATTGTGCCTTTGCCAAAAATTACTCTTGTAGGACAGCAAAAATTGAAATTATACATATAACTCTCCTTTTCTTCTTAATACCTTTATTATAATACAACAAAATTAAGGAATAATATAGCAAATTCCACCAAAATTTTTCTGAAGGGAGCAGCAAAGCAAACCCAAATTATTGCCTGTACACAATGTTATGTTTTTGATATTATGTAGTAAGTTGAATAGGGAGAGTTTTTTATGGAATTAATAAATAGTATTTTAGCGCACTTAATAAGCTGGATTGAACATGTAATTACTATGATGGGGCCCGCCGGTGTTGCATTACTGATGGCAATAGAATCCTGTAATATCCCGCTTCCGAGTGAAGCTGTTTTGCCTTTTGCAGGATATATTGTATCAAAAGGTGAAATGAATTTTCATGTTGCTGCGTTTGCAAGTGCCATAGGCTGCGTGCTTGGTTCCCTGCCATCTTACTATATCGGGTATTTTGGAGGCAGAACTTTTGTTGAAAAATACGGTAAATATTTTCTTGTTTCTAAAAAGGATTTGGAAGAAGCTGATAAGTGGGTTGAAAAATACGGAGACTGGGCATTTTTCTTATGCAGAATGCTTCCGGTTGTGAGAACTTTTATTTCTCTGCCTGCAGGAATTTTGCGTGCTAAAAAGCGTTTCTTCTTTACTTTTACATTTTTAGGTTCGCTTGTGTGGAGTTATTTGTTAATTTATGTCGGCGTTAAAATGGGACAAAATCTGGAAGCCTTCAAACACATCTGGCATAAGTTTGATATTCTGATTATTGGCGTTTTCGCGATATTAGGCGGGTTATACATTTATAAACATATAAAACACTTAAAAGAAAGCTAGATGATATTAAATGTATCTTCAACAATGTATAAAGGGCGCTTTCGGGTTTCATCGTAAATTCGTCCTATATAAGCAGTTGTTAGCCCCAGTGCCAAAGTCGGAATAAATCCTGCAAACATAATTGCACTATAAAGAGTTTTGCCTGAAAAGAGCATTATTATTGTCAGTAAGGCAAGCAGCCCTGCCAGCCACCAAATAAGCTTTAGCGGGGTTGTAGAAAGTTCGGTTATAGCAGCCATTGCAAGTTTTATCAGAGAAACCGGGGAATACTTTGTTTTCCCTGCTATTCTTTCATCTCTGTTGTAATAAACAGGAGCACTTTTGAACCCAACCCAAGCCAAAAGCCCGCGCATAAATCTATGTTGTTCTCTAAGGTTTTTCACGGATTCTCTTACCTGCGCTGTCATTAATCTGAAATCTCCGGTGTCAGTCGGTAATTTTGTTTCGCATAGACTGTTTAAAAATCTATAAAACAAAAAAGCTGTAACTTTTTTAAAT
>CALUUU010000118.1 GCA_944324035.1 Candidatus Gastranaerophilales bacterium | reverse complement strand
TGCCGCAGGGCAATGCTCTGGAACTCGTAAAACGCGAACAACCAAGCAGAGAAAGAAATGAACCAAAGAAAGAGAAAACACGCAAACGTTTCCTGCATTTCGCTGACGCTCAATGCATAAATGAGATTTGAGCTTTTCAAGCTCAAATCTTTCAAGGCTCACTATCGCACTGCGTGCACATTTGCCAGACTCACCTTATTGTGAGTAACTATAACTCCCCATCCCAGCCTTCCCCAAGCAGGGGAAGGAGTAAATGCGCTGCGTTGTCCTTAGCAGCGCTTAAAGATTTCGTTTGCGAAGCAAACGGAATGAACGTCCATTTAATCAAAGCGATGCCGTAGGCAGCGCAGAAATTGATTGCGTGTTTTTCTTTTTCGGTTCACTTTTTCTTTTTTCTTCGCAACAAAAAAGAAAAAGTGAACAATAAATTACATAACTTATCTATATTGCCGGTTGATGTACATAACATTGGTCATGTAACTAATTACTTGACATGTACAGCAATGACGGGTTGGTGAAATCGTAGGGTCTTATCGGTGGTAAAATCCCACGGAAAACCGGACATTTTTCACAAAATCAAAGATTTTGGAAAAAGTAATCAAACAAGTTCAGCATGACGAAAATTTTGGTTCACTTTGTCAAACGAGTTCAGGGTGTCATGTAAGAACTTTTTAGTGTAAATTTTTATATAATCCCGTTTTATACAAATCAGGAATAAAATTATTTGCTAATAACAGCCAAAACAACTTCAGCTAGAACTTTACGTCCTTTTTGGGGTTTAAAATAAATTTCTTTTTTTGATGTTTCAGGGGCAAACTCTGATTTTTGATAGTTTATTAAAAATCTCATAAATTCAGGACTAAACATATTTCTCCTTTAATTTTTTACACATACACCATAATCTAAAAACTTCACATATATAATAAACCACAGAATTTGAAAAAATTGTTATTTCTTAATAAAAATTTTACATTCTTTAATATCCTGTAATTTAGTGATATAATAAGGATAAAGTTGATATATTAAAAGGATAAATTATGAGGCAGTCCTCGATAATAGATATAATATCCCCGATAATGGTAGGGCCGTCAAGTTCACATACTGCAGGCGCGGTCCGTCTTGGGCTTTTGGCGCGGAACCTCTATAACGGTATCCCGAAATCCGTAACTTTCCGGTTGTATAACTCATATGCAAAAACAGGCAGAGGCCACGGCACAGATAAGGGCTTGCTTGCCGGGTTTTTAGGGCTGGCAGTTGATGATGCAGGAATAAGGAATATTTTTGAACTTGAGATTTCAAAAAGTTTTGAGTATAAGTTTGAATATCTTGAAGATTTTAACAGGCATCCGAATGCGGTGGATTTTGTAATCAAAGGCTCGCCAAATATTGTAATTTCAGGTGATTCTATCGGTGCCGGAGAGGTTGTCATAAATAAAATAGATAATTTCACCGTAAAATTAGACGGCAAATTTAATACTCTTTTGCTTATCTATCAGGATATTCCGGGTATGATATCAAAAGTTACCTCGAAAATTCCTGTGAATATTGCCTCTTTGAATTGCGACAGGTATGTAAAAGGGGAAGATGCCTCTATGTGCATTGCGCTTGACGGTGAATTATCCGATGAGATTATTGAGTCTATCAGGAATTTGCCAAGTGTTTATATTGTAAGATATATTAAAAAACTAGAAAGTTAGTTATGGATAAGTATATAAATATAAGAACATTTGAAGATTTGTATATTGCTTGTGAGAAAAATGAAAAGACAATTTATGAAATTTCACAAGAACGAGAGGCAGAACTTGCAGAGATTTCTATCCCGGAAGTACGGATTGAAGTAAAGCGCAGTATAGATGCAATGCGGGAAGCTATTCAGAATGGTTTGTATTCTGACAAGATGTCAGTGAGCGGGATGTGCGGTGATGATTGTATGCGTCTGCAGAGAGGCTTTGAAAAACGGCATGCCCTTTTTGGAAGATTGTACGAAAAAATTGTGACATATGCCCTTGCAACATCCGAAGAAAATCTAAGAATGGGTAAAATCGTTGCCTGTCCGACAGCCGGCTCTTGTGCTATTGTTCCGTCTGTTCTTGTTGCGGTCAGTGATGAGTTGGGAATTACGGAAAAAGAGCAGATTGATGCGCTTATTACAGCAGGGGAAGTAGGAAGAATTATTTCAAATAAAGTGCAGCTTGCCGGTGCTGTCGCCGGATGCCAGGCAGAATGCGGAGTTGCTTCAGCTATGAGTGCGGCCGCATTAACCCAGATGCGAGGTGGGAATGTAAAACAGATACTTAATGCAGTTGCACTTGCAATGAAAAATCTGCTTGGGCTTACTTGTGATCCTGTTTGCGGACTTGTAGAAATTCCATGCGTAAAAAGAAATCCGTTTCTTGCAATTCATGCTGTCACTGCATCTGAAATGGCTCTTGCTGATATTGTTTCAAAGATTCCGCTTGATGAGATTATAGATGCAATGGAGCAGACAGGCAAGCTTATGTCGCCTATGTTAAAAGAAAGCTCTGAAGCCGGGCTTGCAAAAACAAAAACGGCAATAGAGCTTGAACAGAAACTTGGAATGTAATATTTATTTTTCTAAATAAAAATTCATATTTAATTCTTTATTTGTCCAGAGCGTGTTAACATGTAACTATGACAAATAAACCTTATGTGCCTCTGCATTTACACAGTGAATACTCTTTGCTGGACGGGGCTATCAGAATAAATGATTTAATAAATTTTGCAAAAGAAAACGGCATGCCTGCAGTTGCTCTGACTGACCACGGTGTAATGTACGGCGATATGGAGCTTTACACAACCGCTAAGGAAAACGGTGTGAAGCCAATCCTTGGCTGTGAATTCTATGTTCATGACGGTGATATAGAAGAACGGGATAAGCTTAATAACCCATGCTATCACTTGGTATTGCTCGCCAAAGATAAGGCAGGTTATGCAAATTTAATAAAACTTGTTTCAACGGCCTGGTGTAAGGGGCGGTATGTTCATCCACGTATAAATTTTGAACTTCTTAAGGAGCATCACGACGGGTTAATTTGTCTTTCTGCCTGCTTAGGCGGCGAGGTTTTACAAAATCTTTTAAAGGGTGATAAAGAAAAGGCTTTTGAGGTAGCAAAACAGTACAAAGAACTTTTCGGAGAAGATTATTATATAGAATTGCAGGATCACGGGCTTGATGAGCAAAAAAGAACAAACCCTGAGCTTATAGATATTGCCAAAAAACTTGGTATCGAAATGGTTATCACCAATGACTCACACTATTTGCGCAGGGAAGATGCAGATATGCATGATACTCTTCTGTGTATGCAAACCAATAGTGATAAAGATGATCCTAACCGTTTCCACTTTGCAAATAATGAATTTTATGTAAAAACAGCGGAAGAATTAAGGGATTCTTTTAAATGGCTGGATTCCGAAACTTTTGAAAGATGTATAAATAATACTGTTGCCATAGCGGAAAAATGCCATTTGATGCTTGAGCTGGGTAAAAGTCCGCTGCCTGATTACAAGGTTCCTGCTGGTCATACAATTGATTCTTATCTGGAATATCTTGTAAATGAAGGCTTGAAAAAACGTTATGGTGAAATCTCACAGAGTTTAAGAGAACGTGTAGATTACGAGCTCGGCGTAATTGAACAGATGGGCTTTGCAGCTTACTTTTTGATTACCTGGGACTTTATCCACTATGCTAAGACCCATGGAATTCCGGTTGGGCCGGGAAGAGGCTCTGCTGCCGGTTCGGTTGTTGCTTATGCTCTTGAAATTACTGATTTGGATCCTATTAAACATAAACTCTTGTTTGAAAGATTTTTGAACCCTGAACGTTTTACAATGCCCGATATTGATATCGACTTTTGTATTGAACGCCGCGGGGAAGTTATTGATTACGTAACAAGAAAATACGGCGAAGACAAAGTCTGCCAGATTATTACATTCGGTACTTATGCTGCAAAAGCTGCGTTTAAAGGTATTGCAAGAATATTAAAGGTTCCGTTTTCCGAAAGGAACAGGCTCGCAGGGCTTATTGATCCTGCCATTGAGCTGGCACAATCTGTAAACCCAAAAGCAAAGACCTTAAGAGATGCCATGCAGGTTGACGGTTCGGAACTCAAGGCTCTGTATGATAAAGATGAACAGATTCCGGCAGGAGATCCTATGGAAGGTAAAACCGTCGGGTTAAAAAAGATTATAGACCTTGCTGTTGCAATTGAAGGTATCAAAAATAATACGGGAACTCACGCGGCCGGAGTTATAATCTCCCGAGTGCCTTTGGATGAAATTCTGCCGGTTCAGCCTTCAAAAGACGGTATTGTCCAAACCGGTTATCCTCCGCATGATGTTACTGAGGTTTTAAGTCTTTTAAAAATGGACTTTTTGGGGCTTCGCAACCTTACGACGATTTACAAAACTGTTGACATGATAAAGCAGCAGCAGGGTATAGAACTTGCAATAAATGATATTCCGCTTGACGATAAACCTGTATATGAAATGTTAATGGCCGGTGATACAGATGGTGTGTTCCAGCTTGAATCACAGGGAATGAAAAACCTTGTAAAAAGATTAAAGCCTGACGTATTTGAAGATTTGGGCGCTCTTGTTGCTTTGTTCCGTCCGGGGCCGTTGGATTCCGGCATGGTAGATGACTTTGTAGAAAGAAAACATGGCCGCCAGGCAATTACGTATGCTCATCCGTTGTTAGAGCCTGTTTTAAAAGATACATACGGAACAATTGTGTATCAGGAACAGATTATGCAGATTTTCCAGGTTCTTGCTGATTATTCACTCGGCCAAGCGGATATGGTTCGCCGTATGATGGGTAAGAAAAAACTCGACGAAATGGCAAAACAAAAAGGTAAGTTTATTGAGCGTTCTGCCCAGCATGGTATGTCAGCAAAAGATGCCGAGTCTTTATTTGATCAGATAGAGAAATTTGCGTCATACTGCTTCAACCGGTCGCATTCAGCAGCTTATGCGTTTGTTGCTTATCAAACGGCATATTTAAAATGTCATTATCCTGTTGAATATTTATCTGCACTGCTTTCCAGTGTTTCAAGTGATCAGGAAAAAACACAGCTTTATATAGAAGAAGCACAGAAAAAAGGTATAAAAGTTCTTCCGCCGGATATTAATCATTCAATGGCAACATTTACACCGGACGGCGGTAATATTAGGTTTGGGCTGGCTTCAATAAAGCAGGTCGGTGAGGCTGTTATTGAGGATATTATTAAAGAACGAGAAGAAAACGGGCCTTTTAAATCCATTTATGACTATATAAAAAGACTTGATCCTAAATGCTCAAACAAAAAGACGCTTGAAGGTTTGATAAAATCCGGTGCATTTTCAACTATTGAGAAAAGCCGCAAACAGCTTTGGGATAATATTGAATATATTACTTCAACTGCATCAAAAGAAGCAAAGGCAAAAGAATCAGGCCAGACAAGTTTGTTTGATATGCTTGGGGATAGTTCCGCGATAGAGGATGCTAAATTTCAGCTTGCCGGTTCCGATGAGGAATATGAGCAGCGTCAAATTCAGCTTTTTGAAAAAGAATTTTTGGGATTTTACGTAACAAGTCATCCGCTTTCGACTATCCGTGACAAGCTGCCGTTTTTAATAACGCATAAAGTTACGGAACTTGCTTCACTTGCAAATGATAACGTTGTTACAATTTGCGGTTTGGTAACCTCAGTTAAACAAATCCCAACCAAAAAAGATCCTTCAAAATTTATAAGGTTTATAACAATAGAAGATTTGACCGGCAAGGTTGATGCTATAGCATTTAACTCAAAAATTGCAGAATACGGCGACTTTATGCAGCCTGAGCAGCGTATAATTGTATCAGGAAAGATTAGCCGCCGCGAAGATGACGAGCCTCCTGTTATTCTTATAGATACTGTGAAGCCTGTTGATAATTCCAATATTTTTAATATTAGATTAAATGATGATTTTAAATTTGAAGAGTTAGTATTTTTGAAAAATAAGCTGTGTGAACATCAGGGTTCAGATCCTGTTATGCTTACTGTTGATGACGATGGCGTTGAAGCAAAAATATTAACGGCATCAATGTTTTGGGTTGACGCGTCAAATGAGCTTGTAAATTCGTTGAATAAGCTGTTTAATGACAGAATATCTATAGATATCCGTTCTCTTGACAGTAAAGAGCCGGAAGAACAGGTTGCATAGCTGCATAAAATCTGTCAAATTTAAATTATAAAAAGTGCTTGCAATTTTTTTTTGAGCATGTATTATAAAAAAGTAACACAAAATAAATAAGCGGGGGTAATTCAGTGGTAGAATGCCTCCTTGCCAAGGAGGATGTCGCGAGTTCGAGCCTCGTCTCCCGCTAATAA
>CALUUU010000117.1 GCA_944324035.1 Candidatus Gastranaerophilales bacterium | reverse complement strand
AACTATATCAAAGCAATAAAAGATTTTTGGTTGTTTTTGATAGTTAAAATAGGTTTCAAAAGACAGCACAAACACTACTAATACATCTTATTTCCCCTGGATTGCTTCAACGCTACGCCTCGGATTATTCGGGATGTCACCGGAGTAACGTCCGGCTCCATCTAACGGGCTGGGTTCACTTCGTTCACACGGCGCCCTACCGAAAATCCGATTTCGCAATGACGCAAAGTGTCATACTGAGGGCAAAACTGTCATTCTGAGGGGTGAATACCCCGAAGAATCTAATGTAATAGGAGATCCTTCGCTGACGCTCAGGATGACGACTTATTATATTGCTGTGGTTCGCTCAGCTACGCATACAGGTTCACACGTCCTCGCTCCGCTGCGCCGGTTCACTTTGTAAGGATACCAAAACTTAATTTTTCTGTTTTATAACTCCCCATCCCAACCTTCCCCAAGCAGGGGAAGGAGTAAAAGCGCTGCGTTCTCCTTAGCTGCGCTTAATGCCCTTCGGCAATACTCTTCACTCTACGCTCACAATCCGCTTTTTTCTTCGCAATTAAAAAGAGAAAATGAACATATAAATTTATATTATTCTGCCAGATAATCTTTAAACTCGTCAACTTTTGCAGTTATTTGACTATTACACTGTTTTAGTGTTGTTATAACAAGATGTTCATTCTTAATTGTGGTTTTTCCAAACAGTGCCGGATATTTTAAATTCTCAGTAAAAACATTTTTAAATTGCTGTATAGCTTTGTAGTCACACTCGTTAATAATATTTATATAATCACAGAGAAAAAGATATAAATCTCCCAGATATTGTTTTGCGTGTGCAATTTTTTTTGATTTTAGTGAAGAGGAAATTTTATCTAGGTATTTCTTTATGCCTGAATATATTTCCAAAAGTTTTTTCTTTTTTTCTGTAAGTGTTGTTGTAAAATAGGACATTGTTTGGTTGTAGCCGTTTTGAAGCAGCTGTTCTCTTTTTTCATCAGATAGATTGAAATCTACAATATTTAAGTCCCCTGTGTTTATAACAATATAATCATATCTAGCACATGAACCGTATAAATCGCATAAAAATTGAGTTCTGGTGCACGTCGCGTAACTGTAAATAGAATTTAAATATTCAATAGTGTTTTTGTCTTTTCCTTCAAAATCGCCTTCCAATCTAAATTCAAGAATTCGTCCGTCGTCAGGCTGCAAATTTTTTGATAATTTCCACATTGGAACACTTTTCTGTAAATCGCCGTCAACAAGTACCCGATTGTTATATTCAAACGGTTTCATAAGTCCCGGCATACTGCATGAAATTCTAATAGCTGTAGCAACTTCAAAGTCAGGAGTTTCAAATTTTGAAAATTCTTTGCACTCAAAGCTTGAAAGGTCTGTCGTAATTATAACCAGATTTTTATCTAAATCAGAAAATGTAACAGCCTTGTGAGTTCCTTTTTTATAAGAATCACCATAGAATTTTTTTTCTATTGCATCTCTAATCCAGTCGAGAAAAACTTCCCCTTTACTTAAGGCAAATTGAGGCCCCAGTGCAAACTGTAAATCCTTAAACAGTTCAAAGTTAACTTTTAATATAATATCGCTTATTTCCTCTGCATTGTATCCAACGGCAAGCAGTCCTGCAAGAATGGAACCAACTGACGAACCTGCTAAGATATCAGCCTTTACATTTAATTCTTCCAGGGCTTTTATTGCTCCGCAATAAGCCGTTCCTCTTACTGCCCCGCCGCCAAATAATAATGCATAATGTAGTCTTGTATCCTTATTCATAAATTAATTATACAATGAATTAAAATTTAATATCTGTATCAAATAGAGTATTTTTATAATATTCTATATCCTCAGACGGAAGTAGGTAAGTTGGTTTGGCATTTTTTGTTTTTACAAAAACCGCAAAAGTTTCTGCATCATAAACATTTTTCCATTCTTTTAAGGTGTTTAGCAGGTTGTACACTGGATAATATTTTTCAATAATCATGATATCTGGAGGATATTTTTTGAGAACCTCATCCCATCCGGGTTTTATGGTGTAAAATTTATCCAGCAGCGGAACCATTTCATCGTAATAAACTTCTTCGTATCTGCCGTCCATAAAGATTAAATTGTTAGGATAAAGTTTATATGAAACAAAACTTCCGAGTCCGAAGTTAACCAAAATATTTCCTTTGAGATGGTTGATTTTTATAAATTCAACTTCCTTGTGCGGATATACTGAAACTCCAAGCGGAATATCATATTTTTTTATTGCAAATGATATGAGGCAAATTCCGCATATTAAAATACAGGCAAAATTATCCGTCCATTTCGGAAATTTATTCTTTAATAACTTCTCAAAATCTTCATAACAAAAAGCACTTGCCGCAATAACAAAAAACGGCAGAAGTTTTACATGTTCAATTGCCAGAAATAATGTCACTAATAATACTATATATTTTGCTTTATCAATATTTTTGAAGCCGTAAGATTTAAATTTAAAGCCTTCAAGAAGGAGAATAAGAATCATAAAAATTTTAAACGGTATCTGGTGCCAAATATGATGTTTTGAAAATAATCCCCACCACTCAGCAACGTGTTCTCTAGCCATAGTGTTAGCCATAAGCAGAAATTTTATGTATTCCCAGCCCCACGGATTTATAATCAGGGATGCAAATGAAATAACGGCTGATATTATATAGTGCTTAAACGGTTTTTTATCGAGAATTTGTGCAAAAGCATACATTAAAATAAGCCCGATACCTGAAACTACTCCGCCATGAAGGTTATTCCACAATATTGTCAAAAATGGCAGGATGTATAATAATTTATATTTTCCGCGTCTTGATAGTTCAAGAATATATAGAAATACCGTAAACAAAAGAAAACTAAATAAATGGCACCTTATAGGGCTGCCAAAATTTTGTGACAATGCTATCAGCGGAAATAAGAAAAATAAAAAACTGAATGGTTTTTCAATTCCTCTTAGTTTTATAATTTTATAAATAACAAAGAATATTCCAAATATAATTGCAGTTTGGAGTAATATTAAACTATAAGGACCGAAATATTTAAGAAAGAAATAAAATACAATCCCCGAGCCGTATTCATGATCCCACCATGTGTGCGTCGGAGTATAAGAAAGAAAATCTGTTTTTAATACATGGCCTCCGTCAATAACCCCAATTCCGGCAATTAGTCTTGCCCACAGGTCAAAATCAAATGCCGTGACATTTGCTGTAATTACAAATCCCAAAATTAATATGGTAATAAAAAATAATATAACTTTAAATCTCTCCATAGCAAGGATTATACCACAGAAATACTACTTGATGTTTTTGGGTAAATGATCCTGCCAGTGTTCATCAAGGTTCCGGATAAAACGATGTGCATCAATAACATCGTCATAATTAATAGGCTCAGGGCCTTCCTGAACAACAAGCGGCAAATCGTCTGAATTTTTTACTTCAATATTATTTATACCAACAAATGCTATCCCGAAATTTTTCCCGCAGTGCCTGCAGGTAAGATGTGTCACTATAAGTCCTTGTTCCTGTCTTTTTATTTCAATTGAATCGTCATCAAATTCTGATTTGCAAACCGAGCAGCATAAATTAGAAAATAATGCTTTTAACTTCTTTTTCATATGTTATCCTCGTTTTTTATTATATTTCAAATTAATTTTTCTACCCTTAATCTTTCTTAACATTATAGAACTAATAGTTAAATTAAACAAATTTTCAAGACCTGTGCTGGACAAAAGTCTTGCCCTGATTGGGATTAAAATCACAAATTCTTTCTAATAAATTTTAATGATTTTTGTAAAAAAATGTTACATTTTAATTAAAATATGGTATAATATATATGTAATGGTCTGATTTTACTCATGAAAACTTAGGAGGTTTATCATGGAAGCTATTAACTTAATCTTATTTGGGTTCATCGTTTACGCAGCATTAATCGTTGTTCCTAGTATTTGGGAAGAATTGACTACTGAAAGCTAGACCATAGACCGGCAAATTTACTAAAAGACGATTTAGGTGTTTTGTTTCATTTTTAAGGATCGCCAGTCAGGAGAATTCAAGGTTTAAAAAGTGTGTATAATACGTTTAATATTTTAAACGGGGAATTTGTTATGCGGATTTTTTACAAATTCAAAACGTCTAACATACACTTCTTAGCAATATCAGTAACAAAATCCATATCCTTAGGTTCAATAATAAGCGGCGGGTTAAAATAGATAACATCACCAAGCGGACGGAGAAGTACGCCTTTTTTAAGAGCTTTTTTGTAAATTTGATATCCAATGCGTAATTTGGAATCAAATGACTCTTTTGTTGTTGGGTTTTTAACCAGCTCAATCGCATTGATAAGCCCGATTGTGCGAATTTCGCCGACATTTTTTATTGAAGAAAATTTTTCTTTAATAATATTGTTAAAATAAATGGCCTTTTTACACGCATTAGCTAAAACCGTTCCGTCTTTTAAAATATCCAAAACTGCATTAGCAGCAGCGCACGCAAGAGGGTTTCCGCTGTAGGTGTGCGAGTGCATAAAAGCTTTTCCCGCATTGTAATCAGCATAAAATGCGTCATATATTTTCTGTGTTGTTATCGTAATTGCCATCGGCATATAGCCGCCTGTAAGTCCTTTTGACAGGCACATAATATCAGGAGAAACTCCGGCATGATTAAATGCAAACATCTTTCCGGTTCTTCCAAAACCTGTCGCTATTTCATCTGCAATCAATATTACATCATATTTATCGCATAACTCTCTCAATTTTTTGAGATAAAGCGGCGGATAAATTTTCATTCCTGCAGAGCCTTGCAATAAAGGTTCAACAATCATTGCACAAGCTTCATCTCCATATTTTTCAAAAGTTTTTTCTGCATATTCGAAACATTCACAACTGCAGTTTTCACGGCATTTGCCATACGGACAGCGGAAACAGTCCGGTGCCTGAACTCTTGCGACATCAAGCAAAATTGGCTTATATATCTGAGAATACAAATCAACCCCGCCGACAGATAAAGCTCCGATAGTTTCTCCGTGGTAGGCATCTGTAAGAGTTATAAAGCGTTTTTTCTTAATGTTGCCGCATTGCTGGTGATATTGAAAGCTCATTTTTAATGCGCATTCAATCGCAGCTGAGCCGTTATCTGAAAAATTAAACTTGCATAGACCGGACGGGATTATTTCAGCTAATTTCTCACAGAGTTCAATTGCGCGTTTGTTGGAAAAGTTCGCAAATATAACGTGTTCAAGTTCATCAATCTGTTTTTTTACAGCGCTATTTATTGTGGGGTTACAGTGTCCAAGTAAATTACACCACCATGAGCTTATGACATCAGCATATTTGTTGCCGTCAACATCATAAAGGTATAAACCTTGCCCGTGGTCTATCACAATCGGCGGTAAGGTTTCATAATCCTTCATTTGGGAACACGGATGCCAAATATATTTTAAATCTCTTTCACTCCAGGTTGTCACGGTTATATCTCCTTAAAAATATCAAGATTAAATTCTATATCCTGTGCGTTGTTTTTAACTGCTGCAAGAACTTTTTCCCCGGTCAAATTTTCTATTTGTTTAAGATTGTCGCATTGCATTTTGTTATTTGGGTCAAAATTATTTAAGATGATGCCGCCAATGTTAATTCCATGCGATTTTGCGTATTCTGTTGTAAGTACAGTCGAATTTATAGTGCCTAGCTCTGATGAGGCTACTATAATAATGTCGAGGTTTAACGCTTTTATAACATCAGGAAGTAATATTTTTTTATCGTCAAGTCTGAACGGGCAGGCAATTCCTCCGGCACCTTCAACAATAACATAATCAAATTGTTTTTTTATGTCATTATAATCAGAAATTATTTTAGATAATTCTACCGGATTGTTTTCAATTAGTGCCGCAAGATGCGGTGAAACAGCTTCTTTGTATATATAAGATACAAAATTTTTTGGCGGTAAATCTAATCCTGCAAATTTTAAAACAAAATCACAGTCACCCGGAATTAGTTTTCCGTCCTTTTCTAAGGCTCCGCTAAGTACGGGTTTGTAGTATCCTGCATTAAGTCCTGTTTTTCGCAGATGCTTTAGCATAAGCGCAGAAATATAAGTTTTCCCGACATCAGTGCCGGTTGCTGTAATAAATATCCCTTTAGCCATTTCAAATTCCTCTTGCTGAAAATTTTAACTCCAAGAAAGCAGCAATGCAAATAATGTTATCAGAATACCAGTGTTTTCCAAAACTTTTGCATAAATATATTAAGAAATATAAAACCGGACTTGAAAAATTGTGAATGTGAGTTATAATGTGAATATATAGAATATATCTAATATATATTAAAAAGAAATAAGCCATTAATAAACTTAAA
>CALUUU010000116.1 GCA_944324035.1 Candidatus Gastranaerophilales bacterium | reverse complement strand
TCTGGCATTTGTTTTCCTCCTTTTTCTATTATTATACCAGAACTCTTTTATTATTGCAATGAAATGTTAACAATGCCTACTCGGGGAGGGATAGGGTGGGGAGTGATTCATTACGCAAAATTATAACATCCTATTCCACCTTTCCAAGCAGGGGAAGGAGTTTATACGCTGCATTGTCCTTAGCAGCGCTGAAAGATTTCGTTTGCAAAGCAAACAGAGCGGGAATAACGGGCTTTTGTTGTATAAGTACTTAATTTTGGGAATTTAAAATATTTGTGCTATAATACAATTGTGGGATACTAATGTAACCAGTCAGGATTAATTGAGGGTAACTAATTAAATGATAATAAATTTCAAGGAACGTAAGTCTATAAGGAATGCTTTTGGAAATGCTCTTGTAGAAGCTGGAAAATTAAATCCTAATATTGTTGTTTTGGATGCGGATTTGGCATGCTCTACCCAGACAGCTATGTTTGGAAAAGTTTTTCCTGAACGTTTTTTTGACATGGGAATTTCAGAACAGAATATGATAGCAGCGGCGGCTGGGCTTGCATCTGTCGGAAAAATTCCGTTTGTATCAAGTTTTGCTATGTTTGCAACAGGCAGGACTTATGACCAAATCAGGAATTCGGTTTGTTATCCGGAGTTTAACGTAAAAATAGTAGGTACACATGGCGGCGTTACGGTTGGCGAAGACGGTGCAAGCCATCAGGCTCTGGAAGATATCTCGCTTATGCGCGGTATTCCTAATATGTCTGTCATTGTTCCCGCTGATTGCAGAGAGTGCGAAGAGGTAATAAAATTTGCCGCTGAAAATTACGGGCCGATGTATATCAGAATTCCAAGAACAAATGTATGCGATATTTTTGACGAGAACGAAGATTTTGATTTTTGTAAAGCAAGAGTTATTCAGGAAGGCTCTGACGTAACGGTTATCACTAACGGCGAAACTCTTGCAGAGGTTATTCAGGCTGCACAAATCCTTGAAAAAGACGGGTATTCAATACAAATAATCCATGTTCCTGTCGTTAAACCGCTCGATGATGCTACAATAATTGAAAAAGCTAAACTTACAAAATTTGTTATTACTGTAGAAAATCATTCTATTATCGGCGGGCTTGGAAGTGCCGTTTGTGAAATTCTTTCTTATTATTATCCTATGCCTGTTATAAGGTTTGGTGTCAATGATACTTTCGGTCAAAGCGGAAAGTGGGATGAGCTTCTTGATTATTACGGCTTAAGCGCAGAAAAACTTGCAAAAAATATGAAAAAACAAATAGACAGATATCGATTAGTAAAATAAAAGGGTTATATATGATACAATTCAGATCGGTTACAAAGAAATATAAGAATGGCAATTATGCTCTAAAAAATATTAATTTAGATATTTTATCAGGCGAATTTGTGTTTATTGTAGGGGCATCAGGTGCCGGAAAATCTACGTTGATGAAGCTTTTATACCATGAAGAATGCCCTACAAGCGGAACTGTTACTATTGGCGGTATAAATATTGCAAATCTTTCAAACGATAAAGTTCCGAGTTTGAGAAGATGCATGGGGATTGTATTTCAGGATTATAAATTACTTCATAACATGAGCGTATACGATAATGTTGCTTATGTAATAAGAACGCTCGGTATCAGCACAAGAGAAATTCATGCCCGTGTTACCGGAGCATTGAAGATTGTAGGGCTTGAACATAAGATGCATGCAACCCCGGCTGAACTTTCCGGCGGGGAACAGCAGAGAGTTGGTATTGCAAGAGCCATTGTAAACGGCCCGCCTCTTTTAATTGCTGACGAACCTACAGGAAATTTGGATCCGAAAAATTCAATGGAAATTATGCAGATATTGGATCAGATAAATCAAAGAGGAATTACCGTAATTGTATCAACGCACGATAATGCTATGGTAGATTACTTCAGAAAAAGAGTTATTACCCTTGATAAAGGGGAAGTGGTAAGAGATATTCAAGCAGGTACTTATGAATAATCAAAAATCAAAAATTAAAAAAGAAGCAAAAAAATATATTCCAAAAGATTGGCTCTGTGAGTTAAGAATTCTATACAGGCTTACTATGGAAACTTTTTATGACATAAAAAGAACAGGTATTGTTAACCTGGCGATAATTACGACTATGGCTGCTATTTTGACAATATTTGGTGCTTTTTTCAGAACAACAATGTCAATTTCGTCTTTTGCCCATGAACTTGGCAATGTTTTGGAAATTTCGGTTTATTTAAAGGCTGATACTGATCCAAATCTTGTTAAAAACAGAGTAAGCGAGTTTGAACATGTTGAAAGCGTAAAAATAATTCCTAAAGACCAATCTTGGGCAGATTTGAAACGGGAAATGAAGCTGCCTGATGTTTCAAACCCGCTTCCTGATACTCTTCATGTAAAGGTTGATAAGCCTGAAAATATTGATGCTGTTTTTGCAAATATTAAAAATCTTACATCTGTTGAGGATATGAGTTATGCGCAGCAGCTTGCAAAAAAAATTCAGAAATTAAACCACGTTGTTAATACTTTGACATTTTTTGTGTTGATTATTATGGGAATATTAACTGTCACAATTATAAACAACACAATTCAGCTTGTTATTCAGTCAAGAAAAGATGAAATAGAAATTATGCGTCTTATGGGTGTAAGTAATTGGTATATAAGATTTCCGTTAATTATGCAAGGTGCATTTTACGGCTTCAGCGGGGCTGTAATTGCGATAATTCCTTTACATTTTGTTGAGAACGGTTTAGCCAATATGCATCAGTTCTTTATGGTGCCGACTCCGATTTTTGCTCAATCTGTAGTTGCGCTTACTATGTTTGCGATGGGCATTTTATTTGGTGCAGGCGGTAGTTTCTTATGTATCAAAAAACATTTGCAAGTGTAAATTATGAATACTGTTTTACTAGTTACAAATAAAGAAGATGTCGTAAATACTCTTTCTAAAAATTTGGTTTTATTAAGAGCTTCTGATGCCGTACAGACTTGTACTTATGAAGATGCTCCGGATGTAGTTTATGACAAACGCCCTGATATTGTTATTGTTCATGAAAATGAGGAGCGCAGCAAAACTATTAATATAATCAAATATCTAAAAGAAAAACGTATATTTGATAATACAAATATAATTTTGCTTGTTGATTGTTATGACAGGGATTTTATCTTAAGCGCATATGATGAGGGAATAGATGATTATTTCACAATTAACTCGGATCCTTCTGAAATGCTGATTAGGGTAATAAATTGTATAAAGAAATCCGAACAAAATAAATCAGTAAAAAATTTAAAATATTATCTTTCAAGTTATGGAATAATCTCCGGACCAAGCGGATTTTACAGTGCAAAGTTTGCGCAGGAGATTTTTGAACTTGAACTTATTAACAGTAATTTTACAGACGGCGTATTTATGATTGTAACTCCTGATGAGGAGGGAAAAAAAGTATTTTCAGAAAACAAAATGACACATGCAATTACAGAGTCGGTAAGAAGCTGTGATGTAATTGCAGAGGCATCGGGTTCTAAATATTATTTGTTATTAAATACTGATGTAAACGGTGCTCTTGTAATTCTTAATAAAATAAAAAGCTTGTTGCCGGAAAATTTAACTGTCAAAGCAGGTATTGCCGAAATTTGCAGCCGTAAATTTACCGAAGTTGAAAAGCATGCTGTCTGCGCGTTAAATGAAGCATTTTTAAATAACACGGATTATATAGTATATCTAAATCACGAAAATGTAACCGAGAATTGGTTTGCTGATGAACAAAATGAAGAAAAATCTTATAAGTTTTTCAAGGGTGTGTTTAATAAAAAATTAGAAAAAGTTATAGCCCCGGTCTTTTACAGACTTCAAAAGATATATGAAGACAGATTTGTTAACACTAAAATAGAACAGTTTACCGATGAGAAGCAGAGTGTCTTTCGTCTTATTACATCAAGAAATGAAAGCAGATTAAAAATTGTATATCCGGGTTTTTCAAAGGTTATAGTTTATATTGTGCATTCTGGGCTGGATAGTCCGGAAAACCGTGAAATTACGCTTCCTATTAATATGATTACCCAAAAAGAGATTTCAGATATTGTTGAGGATTTTATAAAAGAATTTGTTTTATACACAAGTAAGGAGAAAATTTAAATGTTAGATACGCAAAACAGCTTGCTGCTTGTTATTGATGTTCAGGAGAGGCTTGTAGCAGCTTTGGATAAAGACATTATTGTAAATCGTGCAGGAAAATTGGTTGAAGCAGCAAATATTTTAAATATTCCTGTAATAGTTTCCGAGCAGTATCCAAAAGGTTTGGGAAATACCGTGCCGCAGGTTGCATCAAAATTAGATTCTTCAACATATATTATAGAAAAAACGTCATTTTCATTATTGCGCGAGGATGGATTTTTAGAAAAGCTTAAGTCATACGGAAGAAAGCAAATTGTTATTTGCGGAATAGAAACTCATATTTGTGTTTATCAAACAGCATGTGAGCTTATTGAGGCAGGGTTTGAAGTTGTCGTGCCTAAAGATGCCTGTGCAAGCCGTAATAAATATGAATTCAAACAGGGGATAGATTCTATGCATGATTGCGGTGCAAGAATTTCTTGTGTTGAAATGGTTCTTTTTGAGTGGCTTCGCGGAGCTAAACATCCGAAGTTTAAAGAAGTTCAGGCTCTGATAAAATAGGCAGCAAAATAAATTAAACAAGGTTTAGGCAGATAAAATATCTTCTTTTATCTGTCTTTTTAATTCATTAACAGAATTAAATTTCTTTTCTTTTCTGAGCATTTTAATAAATTCAACATTGATTTGCTGGCCGTACAGGTCTTTATTAAAATCAAGTATATGTGTTTCCAGCGAACATTGGCGTGTATTGGAAACAGTTGGTCTTATGCCAAAGTTTGTAACCCCTTTATATTTGTTTGAATTAATAGTGACGATTGAGGAATAAGCTCCGAAAGGAAGTTCTATTAATTCCTCCGGATAGATAAGATTTGCGGTTGGAAAACCTATAGTTCTGCCAAGCTGCTGTCCTGTTACAACTTTACCGATTATTGAAAACCGATAGCCGAGCATTTTGTTTGCTTGCTCAATATTTCCTGCTGAAAGATAGTTCCTTATTGCGGTACTGCTTATTGTTTCACCATTTATTTTTGTTTCTTCTGTCATAAAATATATATAGTTATATTTCGCTGACATTTTTTCAAGAAAACTTGTGCTGCCGGATTTGCCTGCGCCAAAATTGTGATTGAACCCGGTTGAAATTGATGAAGGGGAAAAATATTTTATTAAAATATTTTCAAGGTATTCAGCGGCTGAAAGGTTTGCATATTTGGCAAAATCAAGTTCATAGAGAAAATCAACTCCAAGTTCGGCAAACTTTTCCCGGCGGGCTTCTCTTGTTAAAATATATTTTGGAGCGGTTTTGTAAAAATAGCAGCAGGGATGATCTTTAAAAGTAATAACTGCAGATTTTCCCCCTTGTTTGTGCGCATAGTCAACCGCGGATTTTATGACAGCCCTATGTCCTAAATGTACTCCGTCAAAATAGCCAAGAGCCAGTGATAAATTTTTATTTAAGTTCGGTTGAGAAAAGATTTCCATACTTTAATTATATTTCAAAAATTTCCCGGAACAAATCATTTTATTTGGAATTATATAGCAAATTCCACCAAAAATGTTAGTGTACATGTCAAGTAATTAGTTACATAATTTGTGTTATCGGTATCATTTTAATGCAAAAGTATCATTTATGTTCATTTCTTTTCCTTTGGTTGCGAGGCAAAGGAAAAGAAACGAACCAAAGAAAAGGAAACACGCAAACGTTTCCTGCATTTCGCTGGCGCTCAATGCCTAAATGTTATTTGAGCTTTCAGCTCAAATTCTTTCAAGGCTCACTATCGCACTGCGTGCACGTTCGCCTGACTCACCTTAAGGTGAGTAACAGAATGCAGTTTTGCGTGTGCGTTAGCACGATAGCAAAACAAGAAAGATTTCGTTTGCAAAGCAAACGGAATAAACGTCCATTCAGTCAAAGCGATGCCGTAGGCAGCGCAGAAAACTATTGCGTGTTTTTCTTTTTCGGTTCACTTTTTCTTTTTTCTTCGCAACAAAAAAGAAAAAGTGAACATATAAAATTACATAACTTGTCTATATTGCCGATTGATACTCATAACATGGGGCATGTAACTAATTGCTTGACATGTACAAGAATTTAGTAAATTAATTTCTCAGTAGAAAAAACTCCCCATCCCGGCCTTCCCCAAGCAGGGGAAGGAGCCTTATTTTTTGTTCCCTCCCCTACTCGGGGCATTGTTAACATTTCATTGCAATAATAAAAGAATTCTGGTATAATAATAGAAAAAGGAGGAAAACAAATGCCAGAATGCCCATATTGCCAAAGCCAGCGAGTACGAAAAA
>CALUUU010000115.1 GCA_944324035.1 Candidatus Gastranaerophilales bacterium | reverse complement strand
CAATGGCGCTCGGCAAAACCTGGCTTAAAGTTCCTGCAACTTTTAAAATCGAAGTTACAGGAAAATTTAAACCGGGCATATGTTCAAAAGATTTAATGTTATATCTTATCGGAATGATTGGTGCGGACGGCGCTACATACAAATCACTTGAATTCTGCGGAGATACCATTGAGAATATGACAATGTCCGAAAGATTTACACTTGCCAATATGGCTGTTGAAGCCGGAGCAAAGTGCGGGTTATTTGTTGCAGATGAAAAGACAAAGGAATTCTTAAAATCACGCGGACGAGAGGATAAATTTGTATCCATAAAACCTGATTCAGATGCTGTATACGAAAGAATTATAAAGATTAATGCAGAAGATGTGCCGCATACGGTTTCATGTCCGCACACCGTTGACAATACCAAACCGGTAGAAGAACTTAAAGATGTCAAAGTTGACCAGGTCTTTGTCGGAACCTGTACGAACGGAAGAATTGAGGATTTAAGAGTTGTGGCGGATATTCTGCGGGGGAAAAAGGTCAATCCGGACGTGAGAATGCTTATATGCCCGGCCTCAAAGGATATATACCTGCAGGCACTTGAAGAAGGCTTAATTACAACGTTTGTAGAAGCTAATGCCGCGATACTTCCTCCGGGCTGCGGGCCTTGTGTAGGCGTTCATGCCGGGACTCTTGCCGACGGCGAAGTTTGCCTTGCTACCCAGAACAGAAATTTTCAGGGCAGAATGGGCAACACTAAAGGGTTTATATATCTTGCTTCTCCATATGTTGCAGCTTACACTGCCCTTAGGGGATATATTTGCGCTGAATAAATTAAAATTATGCTAAAGATAAAATAATCCTCATATTGTATAGGTAAGCATAAACAATTATTGAAAAATCTCTTTATTATGTAAATAAGGAGATTTTTTATGTCATCTTCTAAGCTGCAATATAAAAAAATGACTTTGGAAGAACTTGTTGTCCTTACCCAGTAAGACGAATTGAACGCGATTGAATAATTGATAAAACAGGAGCAAAAAAATATTTTTGCTACTTTTTCATACCTTGCTAAAAAACGGGAAAATATTGCTGATCTCACTCAAGAAGCTCTTCTCAGGGTAGCTAAGAATATAAAATCGCTTAAAAACCCTAAAAATTTTAAAAGCTGGCTCAACCAAATTGTAACAAATCTTTTTTATGATGAACTGCGAAAAGCAGCCAGGAAACCTGATATAGTTTCAATGGACGATGAAATGGATGATGACACAAAATTCACCCTGAAATCAATTCTCACTGACAAAAAATGCAAACCTCCCGAAAAATGTATTTCTGCGGAATTAGAAGAAATAATAAAGGAACAAATAAGAAATCTCCCGGATCAATTCAGGATTGCTATAGTGCTAAGGGAACTGCAAGGCCTTTCATATGAAGAAATTGCCCAGGCAACAAATGTTAATGTTGGCACCGTAAAATCCAGAATATCACGTGCAAGAATAAAATTACAAAATGAACTTAGAACATACATTTAGAAAGGAGTAATATGCAGGAATTAAATTGTAACCAGGTAATAACACTTTTAACATTCTATATTGAAAATAAATTAAGCCCAAAACTGACTGCAAATGTAGAATATCACCTCAGCATCTGCCCGAGATGCCGAGAAAAATATATGAAATTAAGAAAAATTCTTCAAAACTTTAGTGAAATTAAAGCGAGAGTAAATTCTGATAGCCGTGATTTCCCGGAAGAAGAATACAATACACCTCAATACAAAGTATTTAAAGAAAATTTATCCGCATATGTAGATAATGAATTAAGTAATGATGACAATATAAGAATAAAAAAGATTGCTATAGCCAATCCGCTTGCCAGAAAAGATCTGGAAAAAGTATATTCATTTAAACAATTGTTACAATCATCTTTTAACAGAACAAAGAACAATATGAAAAATGATTATACATCTAAAATACTTAATAAACTCTCCATACCAAATGAACAACTTACGGACGATTCATTTGAAAAATTAATAACAATTTTTACCTGCATAATGATATTTATCCTTGCAGGCATATTAAATCTGCTAAACTTTTAAATTCCCGGAATAAGGTTTTGATGCAGCAAGCTTTTGATAAGCAGCAAGAGAAACCTTTGGCATAACAACAGGCGCATTGGGTTTATCTCCGGAATAAGCCATAAGCTGCTTCTGCTTTTTGGCGGCATAGTAATTTCTGAAAACAGGTGTAATTAGGTTACTTGATAATATAGACCCTACTAGTCCGGTTGCAACTTCCACACCGTTATTAAACGGCTTATATGTACTTTCTATATCAGTCTTGTAACCGTCAAGCTTGGTTATATTAAAATTCCAATCACCCGCATAAATTTTATCCTTTGCACGCTCTGCACCCTTCTTTAGAATAAGTCCGCGCTCTTCCAGAAGCTTTGTAATAGCAGGCGTTCTCAATTTAGCAGTATTTGTAAGCTTCTTTCCGACAGATTTTATACTGTTAGTAACTGCATAAAATGAAACACAGTTTACAACGGCATCAGCTATTTCCTGCGGAATGAGAAACATTTTTTCTTTTTTAGATATTTTATCATTTATTGCAATAGCAAAAATCTGGGCAGCAGATGAAAGAAACCAGCCGATTACACCTGTATGCACAAGCATATTGCCCGGGTCTTTACTGTATTTTGCATAAATTGCAGATTTTGTAAACCACTTAAAAGGAGCTATCATTGTTTGATTTCTCCTTTCTGTTCATGCTTTTGCTGATATCCAATAAATTTATTCGTCAAAAACTTAGTAAGCGGCGCATCTATCAAAAAGTTAGTAAATACCATGGCAACCAAAGACCAGATTGTTCCCATAGCATTTCTGTATTGATCTAATGCATCCATATCATTAGGATCCATATTTTTCGGAGTAAGCCAGGTCATCATTTTTTTAGCAAAAGGCTTGGCATCTTTAGGAACTTCGCTCAAAGGTTTTGAAAACGCCTTTATACCCTTAATAAACCCGTATCTCAGGGCATAACCCGTTGCTGTACCGGCAATAATTTTAGCACAGGTTCTTGCAACGGAAACTTTTCTTGTTTTTTCATCAACGTGTTTGTTATTCCAATCTATAAGCGGCTGCATAACAATTGCGGTAGCACCTAATATCAATCTCTGCTGCGGAGAAGTCCATTTCCTGCCTATATAAGCAACCCCGTTTATAATATTATCTTTTTTAACAACCATAGACGGCATACGGTTGTATGCAGACTTAAAAGAATTGCCTATAGAAGATATAAAATTAATTGATACCATATTCCTACCCACTGCAATAAAGCACCTAAAGACTGAAAATTGCCCTTACTACGGGGTAAATTAACAAATATTTACAAAAACTTTATTGAAGTACAAGTAAATATAGCATAATTTTCAAAAGTTGTAAAGATTTACTATAGGATAGAACCTTTTGGAACAACTGTAACACCATTTGGTGAAACATGAAATCCGCGTCTTAAATCTTCCTCACGGTCATATCCTATTCTTGTATTAGGCGGGATAACAACATTTTTATCAATAATTGCGCGCTTAATTCTGGAATACCGCCCGACAGAAACATCCTCCATTAAAATACTCTCATAAACCTGGGAATAACTGTTTACCCGGACTTTTGGAGAAAGCACACATTTAGAAATACTTCCGCCTGAAACAATACAGCCCTCTGACACCATAGAATTTGTAGCCATCCCTACTCTGTCGCCTTCCTGCCATATAAATTTTGCAGGAGGATAGTTGTAATTAAATGTTCTTAAAGGCCAGTCTTTAGAGTAAAGATTTAGCTCCGGATTTGCTGTCAATAAATCCATATTTGCCTGCCAGTACGCATCAATACTTCCTACATCCCGCCAGTAGCCGCGCTCGGCATCTGTTATCCCCGGGAATTCATTTTCTGCAAAATTATATATATAAATATTTTTTCCTTCTTCCAAAAGCATAGGAATTACATTTTTACCAAAATCATGACTTGAGCCCTCGCAATGAACATCTTCATTTAAAGCTGTTAAAAGAGTATCCTTATCAAAAATATAATTTCCCATAGAAGCCAGACACATCTTGTCATTTCCAGGAATAGTTTTTGGAGGATTTACAGGTTTTTCCACGAAATTAACAAGGCGCCAATTGTCATCAACCTCTATAATCCCGAATTCGGAAGCCTCTTCCACAGGAATAGGGATAGCAGAAATAGTTAAATCCGCCTTTTTGGCTTTATGATAATCCAGCATTTGGGATACATCCATTTTGTATATATGATCCCCGCCAAAAATACATACGTAATCCGGATCTTCGTCTGTTATGTGAAAAACATTTTGATAAATAGCATCAGCAGTACCTTTGTACCAATCCTGACCTGTTCTCATCTGAGCCGGAGCCAAATCAACATACTGGTTTAAGAAAGGAGATAACGCCCAGCCGCGCGTAATATGTTTATTCAAAGAATCTGACTTATACTGCGTTAAAACTTTTATCTTAAAAAATCCTGAATTTATGAAATTGTTCAAAACAAAATCAATAATTCTGTACCGCCCCGCAAAAGGCACAGCAGGTTTTGCCCTGTCCTTTGTCAAAGGTAAAAGCCTTTTTCCTTCTCCTCCCGCAAGTATCATAACCAATGCATCATCTATCGACATGTCTTATCTCTCCCTGAAAACTATATAATAATTATACACTAAAGCTCTTTTTTGAAAAAGTTGTAAATTATTGTTAAATCTAAACCTTATTTACACAATTAAGAAAAAACAAAACACTTTATATAAGAGTAAGTGTAATAATTTGGTGTGTAAGTAGTGGGAATAGATTTTAACCATATATTATTCCGAGGGAAAATAAGCCCGCAAATACCTGTCGATAACAGACAGGCACAAAATTCTGCCCCTAATTACAAATTACAAAACGACAGATTTGAAAGCAATTCGCCTGCAAGATACACATCTGAAATAATGATAAAAAAACTTGCCGGCACAAATCCTAAAATAAAACAAATACTTGCCAGTGCCGGAGTTCCGTTTACAATTAATATGGACGGATTAAATAATGTACTATCAAAACACTGTACAGATACACAACAAATTGCACAAGGGATTGTCAATAATTTACCGTTCAGTTTAAAACAAAAAGCCGATATTAATGCAATCAAGACAGCCGCATATCTGCACGATATCGGTAAAGT
This sequence comes from Candidatus Gastranaerophilales bacterium, assembly GCA_944324035.1. Lineage (GTDB taxonomy): Bacteria > Cyanobacteriota > Vampirovibrionia > Gastranaerophilales > Gastranaerophilaceae > UBA1221. The sequence goes on along the minus strand of CALUUU010000115.1, from coordinate 1,329 downwards.
TTTTATGCCGGATGAAATTTTAAATAAAACAACAAAACTTACAGAAAAAGAAACCGAAATTATGCACAAACATTCGGAACTCGGGTATGAACTATTGAAAAACACAGACATAAATCCTAAGGTGCTTCACTTAATCAAAAACCACCACCAGAATGCACAAAAAACCGGTTACCCGAAAGCTGATAAAAATTTCTTTGCAGATCTTGACCTGCAAATACTTGCAATTGCCGACAAGTATTCCGCCCTCACCGAAAATCGTCCGTACAAACCGGCACTGAAACGGGAAGAAGCTCTTACAATTATAAGAAATGAAGTAAGAGAAGGAAAACTTAATCCGCTTGTATACAATGCCCTTGTACTTTATACAGATGAACATGCTCTAAATTCAGCAGTAAAAATTAAATCTTAATTTTTGTTAAATATTTGCTGTAATTACATGACAAAAAATTTCAATTGGAATATCATATAAAAAAATAGCAGGAGGAAGTTTAGTGATTGATGAACTTATAGAAAAAAAATCCGGTTTTGACTTAACCTCAAAGAGCGTTCTTTCTAATCAGGAAGATTCTTTTACTTCCCGTTCGCACGCTGCGCTTTTGGCAAAAAACTTTATTCCTTATTCACACAAAAGAGTTGCCAACAATTATATTGTCATCAAGCGCATATATAAGTTCCAGGCGGTACAAAGCCGTATTACACAATCAGAAAAAGAACTTCTTCTGAAATACGACTTTAATACACTTGAATTTACAACTGCAAAACAGATGTATGAAGAGCTGGCATTGCTCCAAAAATGGTCATCATCTCCAAATCTACAGCTTAAAGCTGATGCAGACAAGATAATTGAAATCAGGGCAAAAGAACTTAAATTTGTAGATGCAAATTGTTATGCAACAATATCAAACGAAATTTATAAAGGTTATGTTGCTCTCTCTAACTATTTTGAGGAAATCAGCAAATACAAAAATTAATTATACACCCTACGACTTGTAATTAAGCAATCCAGAAGATTACGTTTCATTTGCGTTTTGGAGTTCCCGTCTGAATACATTTGTACTCGCTTTTATGGATTGCTTCAACGCTTCGTGTTTCGCAATTGTACATGTCAAGCAATTAGTTACATAATTCATGTTATCGGTATCATTTTTTATGTTCATTTCTTTTCCTTTGTTTGCGAGGCAAAGGAAAAGAAACGAACCAAAGAAAAGGAAACACGCAATCGTTCCCTGCATTTCGCTGACGCTCAATGCCGAAATGTTATTTGAGCTTTTCAAGCTCAAATCTTTCAGGGCTCACTATCGCACTGCGTGCACGTTCGCCTGACTCACA
>CALUUU010000114.1 GCA_944324035.1 Candidatus Gastranaerophilales bacterium | reverse complement strand
TATGAAAGTAGACTTGCAAAAAGTGTGAACATAGTTTATACTAAAGGAAAAAGGAGGATATAAACATGCAAAAGTCAATAATAGTGCGGAAATACCGGGGGGGGGGGGCTACATCTAAGGTATTACAAGGGTTTGAACCCATTAGCCATTGCGGCGTGCCTGTCATTTTGAGGGGTGAACACCCCGAACAATCTAATGGAATGAGATCCTTCGCTTCGCTCAGCTACGCATACAGGTTCACACGTCCTCGCTCCGCTGCGGCGGTTCACTTTGTAAGGATGACGAATAGAAAGAAAAAAGCGGCGTTTACGTTAGCAGAAGTCTTAATCACCTTAGGTATAATAGGTATTGTTGCAGCGATGACAATGCCTATGCTAACAAAAAAATATAGAAGCCTTGTTTTGGAATCCCAGTTTAAAAAGGGGTATTCAATTGCGCAACAGGTAATACTACAGGCAAAATTTGATTTTGGCGGTGAGGGTTTTGCAAAATACTGCACAACACTTGATCCAAATTATAAAGTAGACCCGGATACCGGTGAAGGCAACGGAGTAATTCCTTATCCAAATAATAATTATTGTTACAGAATACTATTTAATGCACTAAACAAATCAAATACTGAAAGTATGTGGCTAAATGATAAATACACTGTAATACGCACAGATCCTGTAAGGACTTATAACAATAGATATGAAGTAACAGTGGAAGATGCATATGCAGGTGGAGGAAATATTTGGCGTATGCGCCAAAACAGAGATGGCGCCTGGATGAATTTTCACATTAATGAAGGAAAAGTATATGTTACACTAGATACAAACGGATACCAAAAACCAAACCAATTAGGACATGATATTTTCAGATTCTATATTAATAAAAAGAATGATACGTTAGCAACAATACAACAAACAAAAGCTTACACAGACGAAGAATTAGAAGAGTTAGACTATAAATTTGAGTATCAAAAGCAGAGAGCAGGTGACCCTTGTAATTCAAAATCTAATCAGAAAGCTAATGGAATAGGCTGCAGCTATTATGCTGTCAATGATATAAATCCGGATACAGGCGAACGCGGATATTGGAAAAATTTACCTTAAGGCATTTAATACGACTGAACATACTCAAAGTCTTTAAAGTCAGACGGTGTTGAAAACTGTTCAAAGTCGCTTATCAAAAAACCGCCTGAGAAAGTTACGGATTTCCTGTTACTGCCTTTTGGAAAGTCCAGAATTTTATCACCGTTAAGACCCACGATTGTAGAACGGATATTTTTGATATCATCTTCGGTATTTGAGCGTGTTGATATAATACGAATATTTTTGATACGCCTGTTGTTATCAACTGTGAACATAAAATAGAAGAGTGTTCCGTAAGGAGCCTCTACATAAGATAATTCCATAATTCTATTCTGTAAATCACTGCGCCACTTATTCCAGGCAATAAGTTCTGCTCTGATTTTAGGATTTTTCAGCTGGTCACAAATAGAACAAGTCAGCGGATTATCCTCTTTTTTGGCTTCTTCTGTTTTTTTAGTATCAGGCTTCTTTTCTTCGGTTTTTTGCTGTTCAACAGGCGGTGTAATTTCAGAATTAAGCATTTTTTCAACCTGATCAAGAATCTTATCACTGTTATTTAACTGCTGCGGTGAATTTGGCTGTGCAACCTGTTCCGGAACCTGTCTGTTATTACCGGCCGGAACTGTTTGAACAAAATCCGATGGAATAATTTTTATGTCGGAAGGTATAATTTTAGGTTCGGACTCAATCATTACAGGCGGGGCTGTGTTTTCTATCGCAATAGGTTCCGGAGCATCACCAAGCCTGAACATCTGGACACTCTGCAAATCAGTCGGACGCTGGCTAAGGCTGCTAATTTTAAAATCCGGATGCGTAAGGATAAATTGTTTATGCAATTCAGGTCTTATTGCCGTAGAAAATATTGTCAGCAATAAAACCGATATAATTACAAATGTACTTAAAATTTTTATCATTAGTCTTTATCTAACTTTGCAATTAGTTCATCACATGCCCAAACTTCAAAGCGGGTTTGAGAAAGCATTAACGTTTCAGCAATCAATAATGCTGTAGGTACAAGTGCTGCTACAACACTCAACATTACGCCTTTAAAATCCCCGCCGGTTTCACTCATAAAGTAAGAAACATTCATCATAAATTCTATGAAAATAATTACACAGGCGATACTTAAATAAAGACGCATATCTGATTCAAGTTTTCTTGTACCTTCAAGTCCGAAAATTAAAACACCGTGCTGGCGGTAATCAGAAAAACCGTCCTGCTTAATAACCTGTGACCCCTGAATTTTTTTGCCGGTCAGAAATGCACTTACAAAAGCAAAGAATGCAAAAATAATCAGGAAAGTCGCAAGTCCTAAAAACACAGGGCTGAATCTTAGGCCTGAAATTCTTACCCATCCTGCAGCTTCCGGAAAACACATTGCCAAGGTGTTAGAAACACCATAAGCCAGCAAAGGAGCAGTCAATATACCTATTATAATTTCACCGAAAGATTTGAGCTGCAGCATAAATAGCTTATCTTTCAGATTATTTATTTTTGTATGACTTAACGAGTTAATAAACCTGTCAATCCAAACCCGATAAGATTTTAATACAGCTTCAAAATCTTCTCTAAACTCATATTTATTCAATACAGCCTTATATTCGGCAGAATTACTCTTAAAATAACCGCAGCCGATTGCAAGTGCCGTCATTATACCGACAAAGAAAAAGGTTATAAATATCGAAAACGCAATAAAATTACTCAACGACATGAAGTAAATTTGGTTTACGGTATAGATACCGATTATAAATATAGCAGAACCCCATAGTAAAAAGTTTTGAGCCAAAACGGCAGAGGTTGAAGGTTTTACATTCTTACTCTGCAGGTACAAATATACCCCCTGCTTAAGCATAAGAGCTATTGAAAATACAATAAATGAATATGCAATCCAAGCTTGTATGTTTGTTGCAAGATAAACATGCTTTGAAGCCTCCTGTGTAGAAAGTCCCATCAGGTAATTTGCTACAGCGAAAGCACTCAAAATTGATGAGATATAAAGTGCAATATGCAAAAACAAGCTCGTTCTTGTGTTAGCCCTTATTTTGCTTTTCAATTCTGCTATCGGATAAGCTATTTGTTTTATAATAGCAATTCTTGCATTTTCAATAGGAGCCCTGGATTTTTCAAGTTTAACCTTTGCCAAAACAGAAGGATCATCTCCATAAAGATCTCTTAATTGGGTTTCCGATAAATTTACAATATCAACAGACGCCATATCAATAACACCGGTTGAATCAACATGTATTTCAACAAACTCACTGCTGTCTTTGAATGTTATTTTACATACTTTATCAATCTTTACCCTGTTTAGCGGCTGTCCTTTAAACAAAACCCCTGCATTTTTAAAGTTATTTGAAACAAAACACTCTCCGGTATCCTTATTAATTTGAACCGTAATTATTACATCAAACCCAGGTTGAATTACAAAATCACATTTTGGATTATTCCCGATATTTATGAGATTTTTGTTTTTAAACTGTTTTTCACCGGTAAGTGATTTTAAAGTAATTGTAGCCGCCATTTTTATATCCTTATCTTTCAAGTGCGTGTATAAATTGTCTTATTGCTCTGTCACAATTTTGTTTAGGTGATACAATAAGCTTAACCTCACCCAAAACCGGGAGTAATGTTTCTTTTACCTGATCAAGTTTTTCAGGGTGTGCGTATAAAAACATCATTGCCAGGTCAGGCGCACTTGCCTTTACTTTTTTAACCTCAGCAGGTAGAGTATTCCAGTTAATCTGTTTATCAGTGTCGCCCTCGTTTTCCAAATCACCTATAACTACAACAGCAGGCATATACCCGAGCTTTTTCATTTCCAAAGAGTAATTCAGAGCCTTTTTTAAGCCGCTTCCGTATGCCGTGCCGTAATCCTTTTCATCATAAGCAGTAAAAGCATTCATAACCTTATTTATATTTGAGCCGTTAAATGGTGCTCCTTCATAAATAAGATAAGCATCTTCCGAAACTCTTATAATTTTAATTTTATCTTCCGGATCAAGAAGATTGCAAATTTGCCTTAATAATTTTTTCTGCTCCGGCAAGTCTTTTTGGTTAGAAGCAGAAGAATCCAACACAAACATAACCGCTGCCGGTCTAAAATTGTCAACTTTAATTTTAGTAAGCCCTGTCCATACAATTTTTAAAATAACAGAAGCAAAAAGGATTACTATTCCAAGTATAATTAGTCTTTTGTTCATATACCAACTCTCATTTGAATAATATCATGTTTTACAAACTTTCGCAATATTGCTATTATAAAGAAAATTATGTTATAATTCCATACGTTAAGAAAATTAGATTAGGGGAAATTTTATGGAATTACTGGAAATAATTTTAACAATACTTGCGGCTTACCTGATAGGTTCAATTCCGACTGGTTATATAATAGTTAAAGCGTTTACCGGACAAGATATAAGAACTATAGGTTCCGGCTCAACCGGCGCTACAAATGTAAAAAGAGTAATGGGCAAAAAATGGTTTTTTATAACACTGCTTCTTGATGCATTCAAAGGCGCTCTCCCTGTTATACTTGCAAAAATTTTTACAACAACATTTGCAGGAATAGGACTTCTCCCGGTATTAGCTGCAATTGCAGTAATTCTTGGGCATTCCAAATCCATATTTCTTAAATTTACCGGAGGAAAATCAGTAGCATCCGGTGTCGGCACAATACTTGCACTTAATTGGCAGGCTGGACTTATAATTGCGGTCATTTGGTCGATTATAACTTATTTGTCAAAATATGTTTCTTTAGGTTCAATTATTGCACTCGCTATATCTCCGTTTCTGATGTATTTTCTTGACGGACATATAGCTTATGCTGTATATTGCGCTTTAGCCGCAATTTATGTAATATGGCTTCATCGTTCAAATATCCAAAGACTTTTGAAAGGTGAAGAAAATAAAGTAAGATAATTTTTTTATTTTACCACCAAGGATAATCGTCTTTAATTTCCCAGCCGTCATATTGGATAAGAGCTGCACATTCACCTCTTGCATTACCTTGGGCATTTTTACAGTCATTTAAAAGTTCTTCACGAGTTGTCATGTTAAGAACTCTATATCCGCCGGCTTTAAAAGTATATTGGTCATAATATTTATACCAGCGTATTAAAAATTCAAATACATCCTTCCCATATTCATTAGGGCCTTTCATGCAATTGTAGTCATAATATATGTGAATGTTTCCTGCACCTTCATTTGACCCGCCTATATTCAACCCAAAACAACTTCCGTCACTGAATATATAAACTGCAGGCAAACCTTGTTTAAATATTTTATTGCCATAAACAAAGCAGGCTGAATCACCGCTGCTGTCATCGCCGCACTCACGAAGTCCTGTCAGATACGGGAAAAGGTATGTTTTTGCAAATTTTGACATCTGAGGCCCGTTATTTTGTGTTGTCGGAAATTCCCAGTATCTCATGGCGCCGTAATCTATTGTTGCAAGGTTAAAGGCATTAGACATGGTTGAGTAGAATTTCTTCAACCTGACTGAACATTCCTGCTTGTTGTAGCTTGCAATAAGGGTAGGAAGTGTCATTGCAGCTACTATTCCAATAATCCCAAGGGTTATTAGGACTTCGGCTAACGTAAACGCCGCTTTTTGCCTTTTACTTGTCATCTTGAGCGAAGCGAAAGATCTCTTTTCCTGAGATTCTTCGGGGTTTACACCCCTCAGAATGACTGTTTTACCACCCGCATGACATTTTGCGTCATTACAAACGGATGCGAAGCAATCCATAAAAGTGTAAGGACAGGTTTTAAATTTGTCTAAAAGGCTGAAACTATCTGCAGAAGCGGAGAGTCTAGCCCCTCCCCCCCCTGGAGAATATTGTTATTATTAGTGTTTTCAGGTTTTAACATCCGATATATCCTCCATAAATTCAAATAACTATTTATATAATAAACTATTTTTATTGATTTTACAAGTGTATAAAAGTTATCTTTTCTTGTATTTTAGCTATGTCAGTGGTATAACCATACATGTAGATAGTTAGGGGGATCCACCCCGGGGGTAAATGTTTATTTATGCGTTGTTAATTAAACATATATTTACCGCAAAACCCAAAAGGATAAGGAAAGGATTTTAAAAATGGAAAAAAACAATGAAACTCTCCATGTGTTGAGACACTCAACTTCACACATCATGGCTCAGGCTGTACAAAAGCTGTTCCCGAAAGCAAAGTTGGCTATCGGCCCTGCTACTGATACAGGTTTTTACTATGATTTCGATTTAACGGACGGGCATGCTTTTACAACAGAAGATCTTGCAAAAATCGAAGAAGAAATGAAAAACATTATTAAACAAAATCTTACATTTGAAAAGTATGTTATTCCTGATGTTGATGCTCAAATTGAAGAGTTCAAAAATGAGGGCGAAATTTACAAGGCAGAACTTTTGGAAGAACACAGAAACGATAATCCTACTTTGTATTTGACAAAGGATAAAGACGGTAATGTTCTTTTTAACGACCTTTGTGCCGGGCCTCATATTCCGAATACTTCTTACATTAAAGGGAATGCATTGAAATTATTGAAAGTTGCAGGTGCTTACTG
>CALUUU010000113.1 GCA_944324035.1 Candidatus Gastranaerophilales bacterium | reverse complement strand
AGAAGGCTTTAACCCCTGTAACGCCTTGATTGTGGCTCCCCCCCCCCCACGGTATTCCCGTACTATACTTGACTTTTGCATGTTTATATCCTCCTTTTTCCTTTAGTATAAACTATGTTCAGATTTTTTGCAAGTCTAGCACATAACTCATGTTATGTGCCTCTATCGAACACATACATAGGAGCCTCAAAAACTACTAATGAGCTTTATACACCTTGACCAAGATATAGACATATGTTATAATAATTATGTATATGCTGGGTACGCGACGCGGGGTACGGTTATGTTAAAATTTATAAAAAATTCTAAATTCGGAATGACGCTTGGGGAATTACTGGTCGTTTTCGTCATTATGGGCATCATTGCAACAATGACAATGGTTACAGTTAAGCCTAATGAGAAATCACTAAAATACGTTTATTACAGAATGTATAATGCAATAGGTACTGCTTTTTATAATACATCCATTAATATGGATGATGATTTAAGAGAAGAAATGACAAATGCCGGCGCCATTGACAAATCTTTTCCTACAACAGCCGAATACTTTTGTAAAATGCTCTTAGAGTATATTAATACAAAAGAAGGTACCGCTGTCACATGTAGTGATGCCAATACGGTTGATGTGGATGCCCCTGAATTTACCAATGATAATACTCAGTTTATCGCAAGCAACGGCGTTAAAGTATGGATTGGACACAGTAAAGGTGCAGCACCCGGCAGTTTTTCTACCTACACAGGTATCGATGACACAAACACAGAATTTTCTTTAAGGTATTACTGGGTGTTTGTTGACCTGAACGGAGATATGGGGCCAAATTCGCCGACTCCACGCGGCAGCGGCATGGCTGATATTGTTGCTTTTATTGTTACTGAAGATTATGATGTAATTCCAATCGGACGCCCTGAAGTCGATACAAGATATTTTGTTTCAACTGTTGAATATTCGGCAACAACAGGACTGGATAATGAAGATGTAAATTCCTCTACAACAATGTCTTACCTTGAAGCCAAAAGGCACGCCTGGGGTGAACCCAATAAAAAATTTTACGTTTCAGCAAATGAACCTATGACAATGAATTTCTATGATGGTACTAATATAACTGCAGCAAGCCCATTCTGGCTTGACTACAATGCTGCGGAATTTAACGATATTATGGCACAAACTGTGGATCCGGAATGCGGCTTTAATCCGCAGCCGATTGACCCGGAAGATCCGGCAAGTGGTCAGGTTTATGAAGTGGAACCTGATGTTTGCTATATTAACATAAAAGATTATTACTAAATATCAAAATCCGCCTAAATCGGCGGATTTTACTTATTTAAATATTTATGTTATTCTGTTATTAAGGATAAGTTTATAGGGCGAGGTGTCTTATGTCTAATAAAAAAACTATTATCGTAATATCTGCACTTTTACTTATATTTGGCGGTATTATACTATTTAATCATAAAAGACCGCTTGCTGTAGAAACATTAAATGCATATATCAGTTCGGATTCAGTTTCAATCCAGGCTGAAAACTCAGGGAAAATAAAAACTCTCGCCGTCAAACAATCAGATAAAGTTCAAAAGGGTCAGATTATTGCGGAAATAGAAACTTCAAAATCCGTTGTTAAACCTGTTGAACCTAAAAACAGTCATCAAGCTGCAGAAAAAGACTACGAAAATGCGGCAATTATGTATAAAGACGGAATAATCTCACAAGAACAATACGACAATTATATTAAAAATCTGAAAGAAAACCAGAAACAGGCTGAACAACCTGTTAACAAAATTGTTTACACGTCAGAAGTTACCAAAATTTATGCGCCAATTGATGGTACAATTGTCTTAAACAATCTTAAAACAGGTGATACTATTGCAAAAGAAACCATACTTGCAAAAGTTAATTCCAGTCATAAAGAAATAAATGCGTATTTTTCGGCTTCTGATGAAGATAAAATTGTAACAGGTAAAGACGTAAATATTACAGTCATAAAATATCCGAAGAAAACATTCAGCGGGAAAATAAATTCGGTATCAAAACCGGAGAATAAGGGCATTCCGGTAAAGATTACATTTGACCAGGATACTTCCAACTTTGACTTTCAAAACGGAGATTCCGTAATTGTAAAAATTAAGTAATATTTCAGCAAAATTATACATTTTTAGATTTTATATTTGTGGATAATCTGTGTGCGATAAGAAGCAGAAAATAATGAAACAATGATATTACCAGTTAATGACAGCGTAAATAAAAAGCCATATAAGTCTTTTAAAAGTGCAAACAATGTGAAAAAAGGCTATATTGCAAGACGTTACCATACAAGTGAAACTGTTGAATTTAATACTAAAATTAAGGCTGCAACTGGTGCAATAATTGGAACAACAATTCCGTTGCTGTATTTCACAAGGAAAAATCCGGGGTTAAAAAACATTATTAACATGAAATACGGCTTAAAAGAGATGGTTGTAACAAGTATTACCGGAATTTCAGGCGGTGCCGCCTTCGGAATGATAGGAGAGCCGCATAAAAAAAGAGAACGGAAACGCAAAGAAGCCGTTTTTCAAATAATGAACTGCACATTGCCGCTTCTTGGCGTTGCGGGTTTCTTAAAACTTTCAGAAAAAATAAAAGGGCTTAACAACAAACCTGCAAAAGTTATAGGAACACTGGCCGGTGTTACAGCAGGTATGTTTGGCGGCGCTAAACTTTCAAATCTTATAAATGACCCTAAAGACCTTGAACCAGATAGAAAAATAGAACTTAAAGATACTATTGCAAACGTTGACGATGTATTCAGTGCGCTTGTACTTGCTAAATTCCCGTTCGTAGATAAATTGCATATAGAAAAACTTCTTCCTGTGATATTTGCCTGGTGCGGCTACAGGGCAGGACAGAGCAACTAAACTCCGCTCATATTCTAAATTTCCAGTCCGCTAAACATTTTGAGAGAGGTTACTTTTTCCAGCAAAGGGTAATCTGCGACTTTACCTGATTTTACAAGACTTATTGCCTCAGAACGTGCTAATTCCAGAATTTTTGCATCCTTTACGATATCTGAAAGTATTAAATCCGGCAGCCCGCTCTGGCGTGTTCCTAAAAATTCTCCGGGTCCTCTAAGCTGCAAATCTTTTTCAGCAATTACAAATCCGTCATTTGTCTGGGTCATTATATTCAATCTCTCGCGAGTTTCCTGTGAACGTGACGGCGAAACCAGCACGCAATAAGACTGGAGAGCACTTCTTCCGACACGCCCTCTAAGCTGATGAAGCTGTGAAAGTCCAAACCTTTCGGCATTTTCAATAACAATTACTGTAGCATTAGGTACATCTACCCCAACTTCAACAACGGTTGTTGACACAAGAATATCATATTTTTTATTTTTAAAATCGTCCATTACTTTTTCTTTTTCGTCATTTTTTAGTTTTCCGTGCAGCAAACCTATTTTAAATTGCGGAAAAATTTCTGCTTGCAGCTTTTCAGCTTCAATAGTTGCGGCTTTAGCGGAGAGGGTTTCACTCTCTTCAATAAGGGGATAAACAACATATGCCTGATGCCCTGCATTAACTTCACGCTCAATAAGCTCATAAACACCCCTGTGAGAAGATGTAAGGGATGTTTTTATAGGTATTCTACCCTTTGGAAGCTCATCAATAATCGTCAAATCTAAATCTCCATGAACAGTCATGGCAAGAGTTCTTGGAATAGGGGTTGCTGTCATTGTAAGCATCTGCGGATTGTTCGACTTTTTCTTTAATATATTTCTTTGTTTAACACCAAATCTATGCTGTTCATCAACAACAATTGCACCAAGATTGTTAAAATCAATGCTATCCTGAATTAGGGCGTGGGTTCCTACCGCAATATTTGTCTGGCCGTTTCTTAAATCCTGCTGAAATTTTTCACGAACCTTTTTGCCTTGTGAACCTAAAAAGAGTCCGACACTTAAACCTAAAGGAGTGAGCCATTGCACAAGATTGTTATAATGCTGCTGTGCAAGAATTTCCGTCGGCGCCATCAGGGCACCCTGATATCCGTTTTCTACACCGGCAAGAAGCATAATACAGGCTACAACAGTTTTTCCGCTTCCTACATCTCCCTGTAAAAGTCTTGCCATTGGTTTATCGGAGTTTAAGTCGCCTAAGATTTCATTGACCGCTTTTTTCTGCCCGCCGGTCAATTCAAACGGAAGCCCTGAAATAAATTTATGAACCAAACCATCTTCCTTGACAGACAATGTCAGCGCAGAATGCTTGTTGTTTTCTTCGCGCAGACGAACAAGTTTTAACTGAAGGAGAAAAAGTTCTTCAAATACAAGTGAAAATCTGGCCTGCTCGAGTTTTTCCATTGTTTCCGGAAAATGAATTTGCTCAACGGCAGTCCTTTTATCCATCAATCCTAAACGCTCGCGTATTTCGTCCGGAACAATATTTATAATATAATCTTTATACAGTTCAATCGCATTAAATATAGCTTTTCGTAAAGTTTTTATATTGAGATTTTCACACACAGTATAAATCGGAACAATTCTTGCAAGATTAAGGTTTGCCTTTTCTCCTGTAAGAAACTCACCGGTCATAATTGAATATGAAGGCTTGTCAAATGTCAACTTATACGTATAATTATCACGTTTAACCGTTCCGGAGAGCATTATTCCTGCATTTTTCGGAAATTGTGAACGCATTCTCTCCTGTACAAATTTATTAGCTTTCGCGTTAAAAAATGTAAGTTCAAGTTTCCCGCTTTCGTCAGCTACCTGTACCTTTGTAATCGAAAGTCCTTTTTGTGAGTTATAGATAGACACACTCGTTATATAGCCGAAAACAGTTGTTGTTTCTCCGTCTTTTAAATCTCTTATTAAAGTTCTTGAGGAATAATCAATATGCTTGCGCGGGAAATAGCATATCAGGTCATTTGCCGTATAAATTCCCAGTTTATTAAGCATATACGCAACCTTTGGCCCTACACCTTTTACATACATAACATCAACTTCATTAGGATCTTTTGGAATATCAGAGTTGTTTTTGGGTTCTTTATTCTTTGATGTTTCTATTTCAGATTTTATAATTTTTACTAAAAGATTAATTGCACGACGTCTTTCCGGCACGGACGCAAACGGATAATGTTCAAAAGTTTCCAGCAGCACAGCCCACTTAGGATTCTTTTTGGATTGATTGTAATATTTTTTAGCCTCTTTGCAAATAAAACCCGAAAAACTGTCAGCTTTACCCCTGATATCAATATATCTATGTTTAACTTCTATATCTATAGCGAGTTTAAGCTGCTCCAAATTCTCAATCATATTTAAATTTTAGCATAAAAAAAGAACCCTTTCGGGTTCTTTTCTTATTGAGCTGTTCAACTATTTGATGTTAGAGAAAGTCCAAGCATCAAATGTCGGAGTTTCAGAGATTTTCATTTCTTTTCTTGTTTCTCCGGCTGTTGAATCATCGTGTGCGATTGGTTTGTACAATCTGTTGTAGTATTCAATAACCATTCTGTCTGAATTGAAGTAAGCTTCAGAAGTTCTGATAGCCTGACGCATCAGACGAGCCCATTCAGTTTTATTTTCATAATATGTAGGAATAATTTCGTTTTCGATAATATTCATTACACATTCATGATCTTTCCAATGACGTTCTTCCCATGGCATTTCGTCATCCAATTCAGGGTACTCAACAGTGTAACCGTTGATTCCGTTAAATGTACCTTCAACAGTCCAACCATCATAAATTGACAGGTGAACTGCACCGTTAGCGTTAGCTGACATACCGGAAGTACCTGAAGCTTCAAATGGTCTGAGCGGAGTATTTAACCAGATATCAGAACCGCGTTTCAACATACCTGACAATTCAAGTTCATAACCAGGAAGTACAACTACATTTTTCATGCTGTGTGAACGGTTCAACAATTTATTGAACATTTCTTTACCCATAATATCATCCGGATGGAATTTACCGGCAAAGATAATTTGAACCTTATTTTCATCAAGAAGTCTGTTAATTCTGTCTTTATCCATCAAAATTAACCATGCACGTTTGTAATCAGCAAATCTTCTTGCCCAAGTGATTGTCAATACATCCGGATCAAAGATTTTACCTGCAACATTTGCTATATATTTGAATAATTCAACTTTCATTTCACGTTTTACAGCAAGCAAATCTTCAGGAGTTTTAGCTTCCTTAATTCTGTCATCCTGCCAGTAGTGAAGGTTTACGGCATTGGTGATAGCTCTGATAGGGCATCTTCCGTCAACCCATTCCCACATCTTGTTTGCAACAAGACCGTGTAACTGTGAAACAGCGTTTGCAAGTCTGCTCATTCTCAATGCTGCAACAGTAAGAGAGAAGTTTTCTCCGCCCAGATTTACAGCAGTTTCTCTTGAAGCGCCAGCAAAGAATCCGCCTTCCATTAACGTATCAACCCAGTGAACTTCGTTGCCGGCAGCAACCGGTGTGTGAGTTGTGAATACTGTACGTTTTTTAACTTCATTTAAATCGCCGTTGTATTGTCTTAACAATTCAAATGCAGCTGGAAGTGCATGACCTTCATTCATATGGATACAATCAAATTTATAACCTACTGCCTGAAGAATTCTTACACCTGCTACACCAAGAACAGTTTCTTGAGCAATTCTTATTTTTTCATTTCCGTCATAAAGCTTGTGAGAAATACTCTTTGCCCAGTCACTGTTACCTTCGAT
>CALUUU010000112.1 GCA_944324035.1 Candidatus Gastranaerophilales bacterium | reverse complement strand
TATTATAACTTACTGGCTTATACAACTGTTAAGATAATCAATTGTACTGACTTTTTCATCATACAGATATTTGATAAAATTTAAATATGCTTGGTCATATGAGCTAATTACCAGATTAATCTCAAAACCGTCCGTACAAAATGGTTCGTAATCGTACACAACATAGCTGTTATACTTGCTTTTCCATTCTTTTCTTTCTACCCGGCTGTTGTTTTCTTCAACAATGTCTTCGAGCCAATTTACTATTTCCTTATTAACATTTTTCATTTCCATACGATTGTATTTACTACAATCATGACAATTGTTTTCGATAAACATAACAAATACTCCACAAAAAATTTCTATATAAAAATTGTAGTTGTTTTTTTCTCTTAAATAATCCCCCCCGGGTCTAGGTTGAAATAGTATGATATGGTAATCTTTTAATTTTTAAAATGTAAACTTTTGTAACAAGGAAATTTCCTGTTTTTAAAGTTTTAGTTCCTTAAATCCGTATAACAACATGTACGACCAGGAAATGTCACTAAGACCGAAAGGAAAAATTTACAGGCAATGGGATTAGCAGCATCACAAGCCAGATTATTAACAATCACAGCGCGCAAATCAGACTGTGAATACCAATCAATGGCATATTCACACCAAAAGATTGCGCTGTCCCGCGATATGAACATTATATCCGCGGAATATCAGGATGCTTTGACCCAGACAAAACTGGTTTATGACTTTTACGGAACAGGGGATAAGAGTACACAGTTGTCATACGGCCTGCTTATGCAGCCTTCTAAGCTTAATGATTATATGCCGTCTCCGGTAACAGATGCAGCAGGAAGAGTAGTTTTGGATGCAAGACTCGCAGCGGCAGCGGATGCTGCCGGGATTCCGCAGGAAGGCTTTGGCACAACTCCTTCTTCTGATGTTAGAAACAAATTTGTACAAGGTTTGATTGATAACGGTGTAATAACAGAAACTGTCGGCCAGGGGATTATGAACATACAATATAATCCGGAAGCAGGCCTTGGTTCAATTGATACAATTGATTTTATTACCAGAACAGTTTCATACGATGAATTTGTAAACGAATACTTATGTAATATAGAATTTGATTTTGGCGACTTACTTACTGATACCGGTGGTTCCAATCTTAGATTGCATAACTATGGCAATGGTACTACTGTGGAGGATCCGGGTGCAGGTGCAGTATTAACATTGTCCCAGATTTTAAATGGTGATTATGCTATACTGGGTCTTACCTGGGATAATAAAAATATAGGGGAGTATGGTAAAGGCGGAGTTGTTGATAAAGTCGGCTCATCAACATACTGGGATGTATTGTTTGAAACCCTAGCATCTTATCTTGATACAAGCGATCCGTATATTGCAGCAGCTCTTGAATATGCAAAACGTGAGACACTTAAAAAAGTTGAATGTTTAGGTACAGGTGCTAATGGTGAAGAGTTTGATATTTCAAATGCAGCTTACCAATGGACAAGTTCTCATTCCAAAGATCACGATGTTAATAGTGAAATAAACGGCAAAACCGGCAACTATACAGGTTATGTATACTGTAATAACAAAAAAGGAGGTTCCGGAAAGTATAACCATGGTTATGGTTTAAGCTTGACAAACATGACCAAAGCTTACTTCACTTATTTTGCTCAGTATATGGAAGGTCTTGCAACAACAGAATATGAAATCAACAACGAAGAAAGCAACTGTAACTTTGTTGACGATGATTTCGCTTTTGACATTATTGAAGGTGCAGACTCAACAGGTGACAGCGTATTGATGGCAAGTTTCTATGATATGTTGTTTAACCAGATTGCAACAAAAGGCTGGGTACAAAACGATCAGGTAAATGATAACGAATACCTCCAGACAATGCTTCAAAACGGTTCAATGTACATATCTACGATAGGCGATGATAACTATTATTACCAAGGCAACTATGCAACCAACTCTTATATCAAAGAAGTTACGGATGAAGAAGGTATCGCTGTTGCAGAAGCTAAATATAACCGTGAAAAAGAAAAGATTAATGCAAAAGAAAATATTATTGATATGAAGATGAAAAATCTTGATACTGAAATTTCTGCTCTGACAACAGAATATGATACGGTTAAGTCAGTTATTTCCAAGAATATTGAAAAAACATTTAAACGATACGATGCATAATCCTCACTTAGCCGCTTAGTCAAGTTTTGGATTGTTTCGACTGCAAAGCTGATATTGAAGTGCGCTTGTCCGGCTTAATGGCAGTCCATTTCGTAAATGATTTTATTGTTTCAATTCAACATGAAAAAATGTAAATAATTAATAAAAATAAGGGCGGAAAATTATTTATGTATTATAATTGAACTGTTACATTATAATTGGTTAGGGATACTTGTTTTGAATAAGAAGAAATATTATTTTATAGCAATTGGCGGTGTAGGTATGAGCGGACTTGCCAAATATTTGATAGAAAACGGATGTGAAGTTTCGGGCTCTGATGTTTGCGACGGCAAATATGTTCAGAAACTTAAAAATATGGGAGCAACAGTACATATAGGGCACGATGCAAAGAATGTTCCTGAAAATTGTACGGTTATTGCAAGTTCGGCAATAAGAGAAAATAACCCGGAAATAATACGTGCTAAAGAATTAGGTCTGCCGATTTATCATAGGTCTGATTTGCTTGCGGAAATTTCAAGAGAGGGGAAATTTTTTATCGGTTATTCAGGAACGCACGGAAAAACTACGACAAGCGGTTTGAGTTCTTATGTGCTTGAAAAAGCGGGATTAAAGCCTTCATATGTTGTCGGCGGTATTATTCCGGAGCTTGATACGAATGCGCATTGCCAGGACGGCAAATATTTTACGGCAGAGCTGGATGAGAGTGACGGCACGATTGTAAAATATGTCCCGAATATTTGCGTTATAAACAACCTGGAAGCCGATCATCTTGATTTTTATAAAGACGGTTTGAGTTCAATACTTACAACTTTTGAAAAATTTATTTCAAAAATGCCGGATGACGGGGTTGTACTTGTAAACAATGATTGTCAGGCTTCTAAAAGTTTACACGGTCATAAAACAATGACATTTGGACTGGCTGAAGGTGCGGATTATACGGCAAAAAATGTTGTTTATGATGAAGATTGCACGACTTTTGATATTTATTTCAGAGGAGAATTTTTAACCGATTTAAAAATAATTCTCAAAGGTGAACATAATGTCTATAATGCTCTGGCGGTTTTGGCAAGCCTTCATCAGGCAGGAGTTGACGTAAATTTGATTAAACCTTATTTTGCAACGTTTACCGGCATGGGCAGACGTTTTCAAAAAGTCGGTTCTTTTGACGGAATTTCTGTATATGACGATTACGCGCATCATCCGACGGAAATTAAGGCGACTTTATCTGCTGCTGCTAATTTTAAAGATAAAAATATTGTGGCAGTTTTTCAGCCGCACAGATATTCCCGTTTAAAGAATTTATGGAATGAATTTTTAGCAGCGTTTAATAATGTTAACCGTGTTATTGTGACAGATGTTTATGCTGCTTCTGAAGATGCAATCGAAGGGGTAAATTCCGAAAATTTTGTCCGCGATTTATCTGAAAAAATTTCTGTTCCTTGTGAATATATTCCGGGCGATATGAAAAAAGTTGCGAAAGTTCTTTTCCCTACACTAAAAAGCGGGGATGTTGTAATCGGACTTGGCGCGGGAACTATTAATCAGCTTGGAAAAGAGATTATGAAGCTGAGCGAAGAGGTTGCAGATGTTATCGGTTGAGTGCAGGGAAAATTTTGAAGTAAGAAAGTTGACAAGCTTTAAAATAGGCGGGAAGATTAAAAAAGTTTATTTCCCGGCGTCTGTTGAAGAGTTTGTTGAGGTTTTGAAAGCGGAACCGGATGCAGAGGTATTTGGAAATCTTTCGAATACCCTTGTTTCCTCTGACGGTTACGATGGCGCCGTAATTATCACAACAAAAATGGTTCAGGTAGAAATTACAGGAACAAAAGTTGTTGCAGAATGCGGTATAAAAGGGCCAAAACTTTCACAGCTTGCGGCAAAAGAGGGCTTAAGCGGTCTGGAATTCATGATAGGATTCCCGGGGTCTTTAGGTGGAGAAGTTTTTATGAATGCTTCCGCAAAGGGTCAGTCTGTGAGCGATAAGCTTGTTAAGGTTAAATGCTATTCACGTGAAAACGGTGTTTTTGAATTAAAAAAAGAAGATATGGGATTTTCTTACCGTACTTCCAGATGTCAAAAGGATAATATTATTATTCTGGCGGCTGAATTTGAGCTTGAAAGAAAAAATGCTGATGAAATTCAGGCACAAATGGATGTAAATTTGAATTTTAGAAAATCACATCAGCCATCGTTGGCGCTTCCGAATTGCGGCAGCGTTTTCAGAAATCCGGAAGGGAATTCTGCAGGCAGGCTTCTTGAAGAAGCCGGGGCAAAAAGTTATTCTGCCGGCGGGGTGCATGTTTGGGAAAACCACGCTAATTTTATAATAAATTCTGACAACGGCACTTCGCTTGATGTGCTGGAGGTTATGTATAAAATGTATACGGCAGTTAAAGAAAAATTTGGGATTGAATTAAGACCCGAGGTCAGATATTTGGGCGGAAAGAATTTAAGAGAGGTAGAATTATGCAGGATATTGAATATAAAGTGAAAAAAGATGCAAAAATAGCTGTATTGTGCGGCGGAATGTCGTCGGAAGCAGAAGTTTCAATGCGTTCAGGCAAAGGGTGCTACGAAGCTTTAAAAAGATTAGGTTATCAAAATGCTGAAATGGTTGTTGTAGACAGAAATATTGCCCAAACATTGGCTGACGGAAAGTTTGAATATGCATTTAATGCTCTTCACGGAAAATACGGCGAAGACGGCTGTATTCAGGGCGTTTTGGAAATTCTGCAGATACCTTATGCAGGATGCGGTGTTATGTCGAGTGCAATTTGTATGAACAAAGAATATACAAAACGCGTTCTTTCAACCTGTAAAGATATTCCGCTTATTAAATCAGTTTTTGTAAGAAAAGGCGAAGATGTTAAAAAAGCCGTAGAAGGTTTGAGATATCCTCTTATCACAAAGCCTGTATGCGAGGGTTCAAGTTTTGGGATGACTAAAGTTAATACCCCGGAAGAACTTGTTCCGGCTTATGAAGAGGCTGTTAAATTCAATGCGGATGTTTTGATTGAAGAATTTATTGACGGATTTTTCATTACGGTAGGAGTTTTGGAAAAAGACGGAA
This sequence comes from Candidatus Gastranaerophilales bacterium, assembly GCA_944324035.1. GTDB lineage: Bacteria > Cyanobacteriota > Vampirovibrionia > Gastranaerophilales > Gastranaerophilaceae > UBA1221. Next base: position 1,616 of record CALUUU010000112.1, on the reverse strand, counting down.
AAGCTTTTGCAACAGAAATTTTGGAAATCAGACCGAAAAATGAATGGTATGATTTTGAAGCAAAATATACAAAAGGAATGTCGGATTTCATAGTTCCGTCTACAGCCTTGTCTGCCGAAGCTACAAAGAAAATAAAAGAAATTGCCGTAAAAGCTCACGAAACTGCAGGATGTTCCGGAGTTTCGCGAATTGACTTTATGGTAATGAATGACGAACCTTATTTTCTTGAAATTAACACAAGCCCGGGAATGACTGAAACAAGCGACCTTCCGGCTCAGGCTGCTGCTATGGGCATATCTTATGATGAACTTGTTTTGTTAATTTTGAATAGTGTCGGCTTAAATAAGTAAAAGATTTAAATAATATAAAGGTAAGATGGAAGAAGAATTTCAGGAGCAAAATCAAATTCAGGAAGAAGAAGTCATTGATCCTGTGAAACTTGTTAAAAAGGTTCGCAAGTCCAGAAAGGTACGTAAAGGACGCAGGAAACAGAATGTCTTTAGAAAATCTTTCCGGTTTTTTATGACAATTTTCCTGATATTTGCTCTTGTATATATTTCCAAAATGCCGCAGTGGTATCTGAATAAAAAAGCTTATACAACGGCTGGTAATAACGCTATTATTATTGAAAATAATAAAATAGTAAAACCATACAGGATACTTGCATTTTTGAAGCTTCATAAAGTGCCGGACAAGCCTATTTATATGATGAAAACGGCAGATATTGAACGCGATATTAAAAAGCTTCCGCCGGTAGAAGATGTTTATATAAGAAGGTATGCTTTCCCGGCAAGGCTTCAGATTATTGTGAAAGAACGTGTTCCTGTGATAGCCATAGCACCTTCTGAAAAGGTTCCGCCGGTTGCGGCTTTTGCAAAAGACGGAACACTGATCGGGCATGAATTTATGCCTCTGCCTCTGGGGCTTAAGACAATAAAAGTCCTTTCTTACGGTAACAAAGGGGATGATTATACCAAGTGGAATATAAACAGGGTTAATGAAATTGTAAAAATCGCAAAATATGTTTCCACATATTCAAAAGAACCGGTTGAATATATTGATATGCGTAACCCGCATGATGTTTATGTAAAAATTAAAACAGTTAATATAAGATTAGGCAAGCTTGACGGGGGTGTTTACGACAGAATAAAGCGTATCCCGTCTATCCTGCCTCAGGTTAAACTTACTGATGCAAAGATAAAATACCTTGATTTGAGCTGGGAAAAGGTTAATTACTTGAAACTTGAGTAAGCCTACCATGGGTAATCGTCAGGAATTTCCCAGCCGTTTAGCTGGATTAGTTTTGTACAGTATCCGCAGTTTGTGCAGCCTTTTTTACATCCCCAAGTGCCGTTTGTAAATAGAGATTCTCGTCTGCCGTCCCAATCAAACACATATGGATCTATAAAGTCCATACTTTGTTTATTCGTTGAGCCGTCATTTTTGACGCGTTTTGAAAAGTTAAATTGAAACTTATTTCTTGGACCGCTGTCATCAGTGTTGCCATTTACATAATATGCCACATCCTGCCCGTTTCGATCTATTGAAAACCAATACAAACTTCCGTCAGGTATTGTTACGCATACTCCTATTTGGCCGGTTGTTTCCACATTACA
>CALUUU010000111.1 GCA_944324035.1 Candidatus Gastranaerophilales bacterium | reverse complement strand
ATCATATTTGCAGCCTCCGATACTATTTAAATTTAGCATAAAAAAACTTAGAATAGTCTATTATTAAGGAAAATTAAGCCTACTCAAGCTTATAAAAATATTTATATCCTTCAACATAACCATCAGTTATCATTTTTGCGAATTTTTTAGGATACTTCCAGTAGGAAAGGTGAGCCCCGATAAAGGTCGCCGGACTCTTTACATCAGATTTTGAATAGAAAAAACCGCGGCCTTTAGTAAAAAATGAAGCATCAACATAAGTTTTCAAATCATCAATATTCATATTATTAGCTATAGGAAAGCCCATAGGATCTTCTGCAAAATTTACAGTAAGCATAAATATATCATTTTTCTTCAAATACTCAAACAAATAAGCATTATATCTGTTAATCTCGAGGGAATGATTATTTCTGTCAGAATAAAATAAAGCGAGCGGACTCGCATAATTTATAACTCCTGCAACTGCACCTTCAGGGGCGCATTGTTCTTTCGTGTATTTATCGAGATTTTTTAAAAGACTTTTTACGGCATTTTCATCAGGATTACTCAAAAATTCACCATTCATACTATAGACAGCCATTCCTGATGAAGTTACAGCATCAAGGCAAGTCGGCTTAACCTTTATCCCGTCCTTGCCCATCAAAACTTCATTCAAATTCATCGCAGGCAATTTATGAATAAGATATTCATATGTGATAAAACTTCCTGCACTATAACCAAGCAAAACAACTTTTTTCCCGCGATGGTATTCTAATAATACATCTTTATGCAGGTCATTTATTACACGCTGCATGTTGTAACTTTTCTGAACCCATATGGCATCATGCATACAATGAGAAATAAAGCTCCTGACAGTTTGTGCCAGCCTGGGACTAAACACAGACATCCAATTTAAACTCTCGTCAACAGAATTTAAATCCTCGGAAGAATCAAATCCCCAGAAAAATGTTGCAGGCTGCTCATCTATACGTACAGCACCGTTATTTAACATATTTGTGTATACAAATTCCGAATTTTCCAATTCATCCTTTAAGTACGGATGCACTTTTTCGATACTGTCAGTAAAATCTTTTTCACTGTCAACTGTATTTGTATTAGAACCGTTTAAATATATGAATTTAAGAGGTGTAATATTTTCAATTGCAAAAGCCGGGACTGATAAAACACCAATGCATAAAATTGCTAATAAAATCTTTTTCATACTATCCCCTTCATCACATACAGTCTAGCATGGAAATAAATAGGAAACAATTAACTACTTATGCTTTACAAGGGAATATTTCACACCTTTTTCTATAACATCAAAAGCCAGGGAACTGCTGACAGAGTCCATATCTTTATTCCGCAGAACAAGGAGATACCCTGCAGTAAGATAAGGTTCTACAGCCTTGACATTTGTTCCGTCAAAAATAAGAACATTCGAATCGGAATAATAATTCAGGCTATATCTGATACCAACATTCAAAGTAGCAAGATTTAAATCATTTTCTTTTGCATAAAGAGCAAATTTTTTCAAATCATTCTGCCCGAATTTGTAATCTATATTAAACAAGTGGTACGCTCCAAACGCAGAAAACAAAACCATAAATCCGACATATGAAGCAAATAATTTAATTTTATCTTCCCTGTAAATAAAATAAAAAGTAAGAAGCCCGACTAATGTAAAGAAAATACACGTAAAAATCTGCACTTCTTTTACATAATCATATAAGAAAGCCGGCATAAAAAATTTAATAAAGCAGCCGCCAAGTCCTACAAATAAAATTAATGAACTTAAAGATATTGAAGATATTTTTAAACCTTTTGAAAAACCTTTTTCACACCAATACTCAGCAAGCAACACCGCCATAAAAGGATATGCCGGTAATATATATGTAACAAGCTTTGATGAAGAAGCTGAAAAGAATAGAAAAGTAAATAAAAGCGCAATAATATTTAATGCAACAAACTTATCTTTATTTGAAGGCAGTTTTTCATAACTTATAAACTCAAATTCCTTGAATTTTTTAATTACAGCCGGAATAAATGAAAAAATCCAAGGGAAAAATCCCCATACAATAACCGGCAGATAGTAATAGAAAGGCTCATTTTTATTCAGCACATTTGAACCAACAAATCTTGCCAAATGATGCAAAACAATATATTCGTGAAAAAATGCATACTTGTATTTTAAAAGCATAATTATATGCCACGGAAGTACTATTGCCAGAAAAATACTTAACCCGACAGCAAAATATTTTGGTTTAAAGTATTCTTTCAAAGTTTTGGTATAAATTCCCGCGAAAAACATTACACCAAACGGCACAACAAAAGCCGGAATACCCTTTGCCAAAACACCCAGCCCTGAAAATATATAAAAAATCCACCAACAATATTTTTTATATTTTTCACTTACAAAAAATGTCATAAATCCTGAAAAAACAGAGATAGTTATGCAGGAGGTCAAGAGTGAATCAAGTATTGCAACTTTTGCCAAAATTAAAAACTCAAGAACAGTAGCTGAGATTGCCGCGGTTATCAGGCCAAATTTTCTTGAAACTGCTTTTGCTGATACAATATAAACAGCCAAACAGCCCAATAACGCCTGAAACGCTATCGGAATACGTGCAATTCCCTCACTGACTTTCCCGCCAAATAAAGAAAAAGTTAAACTCTCTATCCAAAAATACAAAGGTGGCTTCTCAAAAAAATAACCGCCGTTTAAATGAAGCGTCAAATAATCTTTTGTACGCATCATATAACGCGACATATCAACATATCGTGTTTCATCAACATCCATAAGGTCGTATGCCCACATGTTGTGAAAAAACAGGAGGTAAACAGTTATAATAAAAAATAATCCAAAGAACAATTTTTTGTTCTTTAACGCTGACATTAAACTTCTCATAATTTAATTATCAACAAGTAATGTTAATTTTATATTAATAAAGTGTTTATTTCATATTAATCAGCCGCGCAAGGAAGAGAAATTCTAAAAGTACACCCTTTACCTAATTCACTTTCAAGCCCGATTGTACCTCCATGGAGGAGTATAATATTTTTTACAATAGCAAGCCCTAAACCGGTACCGCCAAGTTCGCGGCTTCTTGCCTTATCTGCTCTGTAAAATCGCTCAAATATATGTTCAACATGTATACCTGCAATTCCCACACCATAATCTGCAATATAAATCACAGCCTTATCATCAATTTTTGTTACCGCAATATCAAGAACCGGACTTTTACTGTATTTTACAGCATTTATTATTAAATTAGAAACCGCCTGCTCTATCAATATTATATCGCCCATTATCTCAACAGACTCACTTATCTGAAAATTAACCTTCATACCTGATTCTACAAGCATACTTTTGCAAGAGATAAGAGCATTTTCTACAGCTGTTTTTAAGTCAAATTTTATAAAGTTTTTATTTTGAAGCATACTCAAATCTTCAATATTAGCAAGACTTAAAATCTGTTTTATCAAATTATCAAGGCGGTTAGCATTATTATCCAGTATAGATAAACATTTTTTTATATTAGGAGGAACCTGGGAATCTTTAACAAAATCTTTCAATAAACCAAGCGATGACAATATACCTGTCAGAGGAGTCTTTACCTCATGAGAAATGTCTTCAATAAAACTTTTTCTGAAATCCTCATTTTTTTGCAGCTCTTTAATTTGGGATTTCAACCTTTCAGCCATCTTATAAATAGTTAATGACAACTGGACAAAAGGCCCATCCGCCGGCACAAATATCTCATTTGAGAAATCTCCGTTAGAAATTTTTATTGCACTCTTCTGTAATTTTATAAAAGGATTTCGAACTTTAAAAAACATATATAATGAAAGTGCGATTACAATAAAGGAACCAAATAAAAAAGTAATAAAAATATTCCGTTCCGTGCGGTTTAGCAAATCCGCCATTTCATCTATAGGCATAGATGTTCTCAGATAATATTTTCTTCCCTTGATATCAATTTGTCTTGATTCATCTACGTGTTTTGCATTCACAACATTAATATGATAAATAAAACTATTGATATAAGGTTCTTCTTCTTTATATACATCATTTAAACTTATGTTTGAGGCAAGGAGATTTTTCTTATCATCAAAAATAGAAATACCAACCTCCAAATTTTTAAGTTTTTTATTTACCTCATCAAAATTTTTATTAATTATTAATGACGAAGAAGATTTAATGAAATTATCAACAGCTTCCTGAAGTTCATGTTGCTCTTCCAGAATGTACGAATGAGTAAAGGCAAACATCTGATGCATAAGAAGAATTACGCATGCAACAACAGTGAGCGCAATCAGACATGGAATAAAAAACATAAACCGAACATCAGTACGACGCATATTATCCTCTTTCAGTCGCGGCTAACTGCTGCATTCTATATCCTACACCACGTATAGTTTCTATATTTGCTGCAAAATCACCGAGCTTACGCCTTAAGTTCAAAATCTGCACATCAATAGACCTGTCAGTAACATCAGAATATTCCCCGTTTTTTAAGCTTGAAATTATCTGTGTTCTTGTATAGACGCGGCCGGGAGATTTTACAAGAAGAAGTAATATGTCAAACTCTGTTTTTGTTAAATCAAGCGGAATTCCCGAAAGTTCTGCCCTAAATTCTTCTTCGTTAACAGAAAGCGATTTATAGTGAATAGTTTTCAAAGAAACAGGTTCTGAAACAGACTGTCTTAATTGGTTGCGGATTCTAGCAACTAAAACCTGGTTATTAAAGGGTTTCGTAATATAATCACTTGCCCCGAGCTCCAATCCGACAACAATATCCGTAGGAGTATCTTTTGCTGTAAGCATTATTATCGGAATATCCGCTGTCTGCGGGTTGCTTTTTAAAATTTGACAAACCTTTAATCCGTCAATTTCCGGAAGCATTAAATCCAAAAGGATAACATCAGGCATCCAAAATTCAGCGGCATTAATACCGCTTCTGCCGTCTTTCACAATTCTAATCTGAGAAAAACCGCTCATCTCAAGCGTCATCTGAATTAACTCACAAATTTCTGTTTCATCATCAATAATTAAAATCTTTTTCGAATTCATTTCTAATCCCTTACAAAAAATATTATCCTTAAAGCAAAATTAAATTTCAACAAACTAAAAATTTACTTACACAAAAATTGACAGTTATTAGCAAATTATTTTTTTAGGGGTATTGTATTAGTATGGAAGTAAGTTTTCAAGCCAGACCAATAAATATAAAAAGAGCAGAATATTTAAAATCGCAGTTGTTAAAATCAAATTTTGTGGATATTGTCTGTCATTCATCAAGTGATGAAGATACAATCGCAAGCGCCCGGGCTATGAAATGGTTACTGGACAAAAATAATATTCCGTCAAGAATTATCTCAGACAGTGCAGATAAAACTTTCAACTACAAAAATGGAGATACACTTGATATTTCATCGCAAAAACTTCCCAACAATCCTTCAGGTACTGTCTTGTGCGTTGATTTCAGCGAATATACACGGGTTTCGTCTGAATTGAAAAAATATATAGAAAAAGCAAAAAATCTTGTCTGTATTGATCATCATAGCGGGCCTGAACCAATTTTACACGGCAATAATATATATGTGGATTTGAGCGCAAAATCATGCTCCGGCATAATTTTAAGATTTTTTGAAGCTCTAAAAATTAATCCGCCTGAAAAAATAAAGCAGTTTCTTTATTGCGGTATGTCAGATGATTTAAAGAAAAATAAGTATCTGGAATTTGCTGATTCGGCACTATTTCCCGCAAAAACAAAAGAGTTTATGCAGGATAAGAATACAAAATACCTTTACACAAAAATAGAAAATGAACTTCCTACGGACGATAAAATAGAAGTGAATAAACATTTAAATATTTTAATGTCACTGAATAAATCCGAAAAAATGTTTAAAGACAGCCTGCCTGAAAAAATACAATACAATTCAAACGGCAAATTCGGCTATGTCATTATTCCAGCCGGTGATGAACAATGGAACTCACTTGGCGGTGATAATAAGCGTACCAGTGCAATTTTACGCAATTTCAGGCTTTCAGCGCTAAAAAATAATTCAAACCTTGATTCTGCCGCAGTATTTTACCCAACTAACAGCGGATATCGCATTAGCATTCACTCAAAGGGTAATAATGTACTCAAGATGTTTGAACATATAAGAAAATACTTTCCGGAATTCTCTGGCGGAGGGCACCCGGAGCGGGGAGGCGGCGGAAATTCCGGTCTTAATCCGCAGGAATGTATCAGATGGACAAATTCTGTAATAAACTGTATTGATGATTTTTATAAGAGTAGATAAGCACAACTGATGCTTATTCTCCTGGATTGCTTTAACGCTTCTCGTTTCGCAAAATGACGCCTTTTTACACTTTCAGGGATGACACAATGTTACTCACCAAAGGTGAGTCAGGCGAATGTGCACATATTACAATAGTGAACTATATAAATTCGGGTCGTAGCCTTTGTTATGCTTTTTTGTGATAAGATGATAAAAAAGGAGTTAATTTATGGGACAAACTTTAGCAGAAAAAATAATCTCAAAGCATGCAGGACATGAAGTAAAGGCAGGCGAATTAGTCATCGCGGATGTTGATGTTACCGCCGTACAGGACGGAACCGGGCCTTTAACTGTTCAGGAATTTAAAAAACTCGGTATTCCAAAACTTAAAAATCCTGAAAGAAGCATTCTTTTTATTGACCACGCTTCTCCAAGCCCACGTAAAGAACTCTCTAATACCCATACTGTACTTAGAGAATTCTCAAAAGAATACGGCGCCGTTTTATCAGATGTTGGAGCCGGAGTTTGCCACCAAAGATTAATTGAAACATTCGTAAATCCCGGGGAAATTCTGGTAGGTGCGGATTCTCACACCTGCACTTCAGGCGCATTAGGTGCTTTTGCAACCGGTATGGGCTCTACTGATATTGCTGTTGCAATGGCTCTCGGCAAAACATGGCTGAAAGTTC
>CALUUU010000110.1 GCA_944324035.1 Candidatus Gastranaerophilales bacterium | reverse complement strand
TTCTTCCGCAACTTTACCATTGACTATTGCCTGCTGTGAAAAAAGAGGAATTTCTCATAAAATTTCAAGTTTCGTATTGCCGCTCGGGGCGACTTTGAATATGGACGGAACTGCAATGCTGCAGGTTGTTGCGGTTATTTTCCTGGCACAGGCATATGGTGTGCCTCTTACTCCGTTTTTGCTTATACAAATTGCCCTGCTTGCTATAATTGCATCCAGTACAAGTGCTGGAATTTCCGGTGCAGGGTTAATTACAATAGCACTTATTCTTAACGGTATGGGCTTGAGTCCGGAACAGTTAGTTGCCGGGTTTGCATTCCTGTTTACAATAGAAAGACTTACAGATATGATGAGAACACTTGTAAACGTTACATCGGACGCTGTTGTGGTTGCTGCTATTGCCGATAATGAAAACGAAATAAACTACGATTTATTTAATAATCCGGAAGCTTATGAGGAAATAGCTTAAATTTATGTCTGAAACCGAAAAGATTGCAGCTAGATTTTTAGGTAAAAGAGTTTCTGGAAGTCAAGAGTATGATAACTCTTTGCTGGTCGTAATTCCGCGTGAAGAGAACAGAAAGCAGTATTCTATAAATAATTGTAATCTTCCCTTTGTCGGATGGGATATTTGGCATGCATATGAGTTTTCGGCTATGGCAGAAAACGGTGTGCCTGTTACACGATTATTGAAAGTTAAATATAGCTGTGAAAGCGAATTTTTGGTTGAATCAAAGTCGTTGAAACTATATTTAAATTCTTTTAATATGTCACGTTTTGGGAAAAACACCGCGGAATGTCTTGAAATTTGTAAAAGGCTTATTACTGATGATTTATCAAAAAGACTTGAAACAAAAGTTGAAGTTGAGTTTTTGGAGAATAATTCTGAACGGATTGAAATTTTTAACAGATTTGAAAATATAATGAGATTTGTTTCGGAAGATAGTCTTAGGATTGATAAATTCAAAGAAGCACCGGAACTGTTACAGACAGAAGAAAACGCTGAAGAAAAAGAATATTTTTTAATGTTTGACTCTCTTCGATCAAATTGCAGGGTTACTCATCAGCCGGATTTTGGAGATGCTTTTATTTATTATAAATCTATAAAACATATTAAAGAAGACAGCCTGGTTAAGTATTTATGTTCTTTTCGCTCCGAATATCATTTTCACGAAGAGTGCTGCGAAATGATTTATAAAAGATTATCTGATATTTTAAACCCTGATGATGAGTTGTTTGTATGTGCTTTATATACAAGGCGCGGCGGGATTGATATTTGTCCTTCACGCTGGAGTAAAAACTGTAAGGTTGAAGATGTTTTTAAACTGATAGATATTAAGAAGTTTGCAAGGCATGGTGTGAAACAATAATACGGAGTTTTGATGGATAACAGAGTGAAAGGTGCCGCAGGAGAAGATTTGGCATGCAGATACTTAGAGAAGAACGGATATAAAATTATTGAACGTAATAAACATTATTCCCGTTTTTGCGAGCTGGATATTATTGCAAAATACAAAGATATTTATGTTTTTGTAGAAGTTAAAACTCGTCAAACGAATTCATTTGGGGTTCCCTTAGAAGCGATTACAAGAACAAAATATGAAAATATAAAAAAAGGTGTTTTGAATTATATTGCAGAAAATAATATTAAAAAATACAGAATTGATGTGATAGGGATTACTTTGAAACCTGAACTTAAAATTGAACATTTGAAAAATGTATAGCGTACCAGGTATTGAGTTTTTTCCCTATTTACGATACCCTTTATTTATAGAAGAATTAGGGAGAGAAAAATGCCTGTATTAGAAAATTTACAACAAATTAACGATGTTATTAAAGCTATTGCACTTTTTATTCAAACTGATGAAGAAATTCGTCCGGATTTTTTGGAGTATATAAAAACTATCGGAGTGAACCAGGCTTCCGGCGCTAGTTTTCAGAGTGCTTGTTTTACCTATATTTTTGAAAGAAATCTTGGAGCGGAGCACAAAAGTATTTTAAAAATTTATCTTGAAAAAGCTGACCTCAAACAAACTGAAAAGAAAATTGTAAAAGCTTTGACAAAAGCCGTTTCGTCAGTATTTGAAATTAAAAAAATTCTAAAAAACGGGTTTGAATTTTATAATATTATTAATGAAAAAACATATGATGTTACTTCTTTGATAAAGATGACAAATTTCAGAGGTGTTGGTGTCGGACAATACATTGTTGCCAGAATTTTTAATATGGACGATGAATTTTATCTGCTTGAAATTTCAGGTGTCCTGCCGACAACAAGAAGAGATGATGCATACAGATATTCTGTTGCAAAGATAATCCAAAACCCTGAAATTGTTTACCTGGATAATCCGGAAAAACAAGCTGAGATAGAAAAAGAAGTGCAAAATATATATGAAAAATTTATGGAATTTTTCGGTACTGATGAAGTTTTAACAACAAACAAATATGCTGATGAAGTAATCGGGATGTTTAATGATTACGCAGAAGACGGAACAAAAGAAGATTTCAAAGACAAACTTGTGGAGCCTGAAGAATACAGATTCTTTAATGTTTCGGAATTTAATAATTCCTATGACAATTTTCTTGAAAATTCACTTGGCGGATTTTCTTCACACAAAGAAACATATGATGTAGGAATTATTTACGATAAAGATTTAGGAATGTATGCAGTACCGTTCTGGGGAACATTCAACAAAATTTTTGAAGCTAAAAATCCCGCTGAGGTTGAAAATTATGACAAATGTATTCAATATTTTCTGTCGAACGAAAAGTTCTCAGCAAATTTGATAAAAAGAGCAGCGAAAAAACACAAGAATTTCCTTCCTGTTGTTAACGGTTTAAATAAGACAGATTACACGTTGAAAGAACTCCTTGAAAAATACAAATCAAGGTATCTGGAACAGAAAATCTTTTCATCAACAACAGTGCTTTATAAGTCAAAAGCTTTTGCAAGTACACTTGGACTTATTGAAGAAGAAGTTGAAAAACCAAAGCTTCCGGAAGGGATTGACTTGTCAAAAATCGGGAGAAATGACCCTTGTCCTTGTGGAAGCGGTAAGAAATTTAAAAAATGCTGCGGCGCAAATTTATAACTAAAAACGGGATTTTAAATCCCGTTTTTTATTCATTATGAGTTTTTAAAGTTATAAAATTTCTCCGTTTTCAATTTTGTATATTTTTACATCTTTTAAAAATTCTTCTTCAAAAAGAACCGTATCAACTGATGTAATAATTGTTTGAGTATTAGGATTAATTGATTTTAGCAAATAATTTTGTCTGATATCATCAAGTTCTGCCAGAACATCATCCAAAAGCAGAACAGGTTCATCTCCGGTTTTTGCTGTGATTATATCCAATTCCGATAATTTCAGGGCAAGCACTACGGTTCTTTGCTGCCCTTGTGATGCGAATTTAGTGGCTTCGTTATTGTTAATAAAGAATAGGATATCATCTCTGTGTGGCCCTGTGCATGCTTGACCTCTGCGCATTTCTTCTGCTCTTTTTTCAATCAAGGATTGTTTGAATTTTTCTACAATATCATCCAAAGAACTTTCTTCGGTTAGAAACGAACAATCATATTTGATTTTTAACTCTTCTGTTTCGCTAATTATTCGGTGTTTTTCTTTTGCAATTTTTTCGATTTCTTTTAAAAATTTAATTCTTAAATAAATAATGTTGCTGCCTGTAATAACCAGTTGTTCATTGTATACATCAAGAAGGGTTTCATTTAGAATTCCGGTTTTGAGATATTCTTTCAGACAGTTATTTTTTTGAATGCGGATTTTATCATATTTTGAGAGTCTTTCGTCATATGCAGGATAAATCTGCGAAATAGCCCTGTCCAGCCAATCCCTTCTGTCTGATGGATTTCCTCTTAACAGCAATAAATCATTTGTGGAAAATAATACAGTTTTTAAAACTGATTTGAAATTTTTTGGGGTAGTTTTTACTTTATTTATTCTTAATTCCCGCGATTTGTCTTTAGAGTACAGATAATCAAGTTCAATGTCCGTGTCAGCTTTTATAATATTTGCATTTATTGAAAACCTGTCGCTTTCAAAGTTTATCAGCTCTAAATTATTAGAAATCCGCGGGCTTTTTAGGGTAGATAGAAAGTAAATACTTTCCAGAATATTAGTTTTCCCTTGGGCATTTTTCCCGATAATTAATACTTTTTCGGAAGATAAATCAATATGTAAATTTTTACAGTTTCTATAGTTAGTCAGCTGTAAATCGTTTAATCTCATAAATAAATTATACTGCAAACAAATGATTATTTTTTTTATGGATTGATGAAAATAGTAATATATCGTATAATTATTTCATAATATGACAAAATGAAGAGGGCGTTATGTTACCTATTATTACAGAGGAAATTTCAGCAGCTGCATTATCAGAAATTTTTAAAGATATGCCGGCTTGGCGAAAAAAAATGATTCATTATATTAAAGACGAAAATCCTGAAATTAACACTGCAATAATAGAAGCTGCCAATAATACGGAGCTTGATCCAAAGGCAGTTGCACTTGGGGCATATATGACATATAATTTATTAGAGCTGGCGCTTCAGGAAAATGAACAAATTTTAAACTTTAAAGAATAGAATGAGAGGGTATAATGGTTGCGATAGAAGAACTTTTGCAAAAACTTGTAGAAAATAACGGCAGTGACTTGCATATATCAAGCGCTTTACCTCCGGTAATGCGTGTGGATGGTAAATTAAAAAGAATGGATTATCCGCCTCTTACTCCGGAAGATGTGGAAAACCTTTTGTTTCCTATGCTTTCAAATGAGCAGAGAAGAAGGCTTGAACAGGAGTGGGAACTCGATTTTTCATACGGTATTGAAGGTTTGAGCCGTTTCAGGGTTAACTTTTATAAAGATAAAGGGAACTATGCTGCAGCGTTCAGAACCATTACTTCAACAGTTCCTTCATTTGATCAGCTGGGGCTTCCGGAAATTGTCAGAACAACTGCTGAAAAACCGCGTGGCTTGATATTGGTAACAGGGCCGACAGGTTCCGGTAAATCAACAACTCTTGCCGCTATGATAGATTATATAAACTCTACACGTGCCGAACATATTCTGACAATTGAAGACCCTGTCGAATTTGTTCACACTTCAAAGTCAAGTATTATCCACCAGCGTGAATTGGGTATGGATACAAGATCTTTTGCTAACGCTCTTAAATCCGCACTTCGTGAAGACCCTGATATTATACTTGTAGGTGAGATGAGGGATCACGAAACAATAGCTTTAGCACTGACCGCAGCTGAAACCGGCCACTTGGTATTCGGAACATTGCACACGTCATCTGCTTCACAAACGGTTGACCGTATTATCGACGTATTTCCGGAAGGCCAGCAGCAGCAAATTCGTGTTCAGCTTGCAAACTCGCTTGTTGCGGTATTTGCACAGACACTTTTACCTAAAGTTCAGCCTGACGGAACAAAGAAAGGCCGTGTAATGGCGCAGGAAATTATGTTAGTTATCCCGGCTATTGCTAACCTTATCCGTGAATCAAAAGCTGCACAAATTTATTCAACTATTCAGATGAATCAGGGGTTAGGCATGCAGACTTTGGAGATGGCGCTTGCTAATCTGTATAAACAAAAAGTTATAACTTTGGAAGATGCGCTTTCTAAAACATCACGTCCGGATGAGCTAAAACGTATGCTTGCGGCTCATGGTTAGTAAGAAGATTTAATTATTTAAAAACAGCCGTTATTTTGAAAATAATGGCTGTTTTTATATTGAGTTTATTTTATTCTTAATTGGCTTATACAGCAAATCTAAAATGGACTAAATCTCCGTCCTGAACAATATAATCTTTTCCTTCCAGTCGGGTTACTCCCTTGTCTTTGCAGGCTGCATAAGAGCCATACTTAACAAATTCATCGTACGGAGTAATTTCTGCTCTTATAAATCCCTTTTCAAAATCTGTATGGATAACGCCTGCTGCCTGAGGAGCTTTTGCACCGGCAGGTATTGTCCAGGCATGAACTTCTTTTTCTCCGGCAGTTATGAAAGTTCTTAAATCCAGAAGATGATATACTGTTCTTATCATTCTGTTTATGCCGCTGTCATCAATTCCGAGTTCTTTTAAGTATGCAAGAGCCTCAGCTCCAAGCTCACTAAGCTCTTCTTCTATTTTTGCTGAAATAATAACCATTTCGGCATTATGACTTTTTGCATATTCGTCAACCTGTTTTGTATAATCGTTGCCGTCTTTTAAGTCGTATTCAGAAACATTAGCCGCGTAAATTACAGGTTTGGTAGACATTAAGTTCAACTGTTTTACAAACGGAATTTCATCTTCATTAAATATATCTTTTATGTTAATAAATGTTCCTTTATTCAGCAAATCAGTTAAAGTGTCCAGGACATTTGCTTCAATTACAGCATCTTTATCTCCGGCTTTAACCTGTTTTGATATGCGAGCCTGGCGTTTTTCTACAGATGCTAAATCTGCAAGAGCAAGTTCTGTGTTAATTGTTGCAATATCGTCAAGCGGGTTTACTTTCCCTGATACGTGTATAGTATTTGGATCGTCAAAGCACCTTACAACATGTATAATAGCATCAACTTCCCTGATATTATGGAGAAACTGGTTGCCAAGCCCTTCTCCTTTGCTTGCGCCTTTTACAAGTCCGGCAATATCCACAAATTCTATTGCCGTTGGAATTATTTGCTTTGTTTTGCACAGTTTTGCAAGTACTTCAAGACGTTCATCCGGAACATTTACGACTCCGACATTTGGTTCGATTGTACAAAACGGATAATTTGCACTCTGTGCATTTTTTGCACTTGTGAGAGCATTAAAAAGTGTTGATTTTCCTACGTTTGGCAGGCCTACAATCCCGGTTCTTAGCATTATATCTATTCCTTCCAATAAATCTTTTCTGTTACTGTTTATTCTAGCTAAAAAGGTTAACTTTGTAAAGTCTGTAGGCTAGGGATTTATATCTTTAAGCGCTGCTAAGGAGAACGCAGCGCATAAACTCCTTCCCCTGCTTTGGGAAGGCTGGGATGGGGAGTTATATTTGCGTCATTC
>CALUUU010000109.1 GCA_944324035.1 Candidatus Gastranaerophilales bacterium | reverse complement strand
GTATGTGTTTGGTTAGGTGATATAAGCCTGTCTACCCGTAAATATTTACGCACAATTTCTCGATTGTTGTTTACAATCTCCTCGCTTTCAGGTTCTTTTGAATATATGCAGCATTCCCGTGTGGTAAAAAAATGCTCGGTTTCAAGAATATCTGATTTTAATATTTTTTTCCCGTTAATCTCATCAAAATAAAACATAGCATTATATTATAACAAAGATTGTAAATTTGTCTAATATATTTAGTTATAAATTCACGTAATAATTTAATGGCAGTATTAAGTTTAAGGAGAGAATTATGTCGAACAAATTTAGAAAGTACATTGTAGAATTTATCGGAACTTTTTTTCTGGTATTTGTAATAGGGTGTGCCTCTACAGTAAGTAATACAAATTTTATAAACGCAATTGCAATTGGTTTTACACTTATGGTAATGGTTTATGCCGGAGGGCAAATATCCGGCGGTCACTATAATCCTGCTGTTTCAATTGCTGCTGTTTGCCGCGGAGCTATGCCGTCAGAACAGCTTGTTCCGTATATATTATCGCAGCTGGCGGGCGGGATAGCGGCTGGTTTTACTGTTAATTTTCTGGCAGACGGGCCTGCCTCGCCGTCACCTTTAGGTTATTATATCCCTGCAATGATAGTAGGGGAATTTTTGTTTACATTTGCCTTATGTTATGTAGTCCTTTTAACTGCAACATCAGAAAAAGTTGCGGGAAATTCTTATTACGGATTGGCAATAGGTTCTACAGTGACAGCGGGAGTATGTGCTGTCGGAGGTACGATATGTATGGGAGCTTTTAATCCTGCTGTAGCTTTGGCGGCAACAATTATGAGCGGCTGCTGTTTAACAATTGTACTTGTAACTATGATTGTAAATATACTTGCCGGAATTTTTGCCGCCTGGATATACAAATTAGTAAAAGAGCAGGTATAAAACCTGCTCTTTCATTTATATTATTTAGTTGTATCAGATTATTTACTTTTTTACATCGTCTTTGATTACTATAAGGTTGTTCATAATCTTCATTGCACAAGTAGGAAGAACCACATGCTCCAAGCCGTCCGCAATACTGATAATTTTTCCGGCACCGAGAATGACATCTTCTCCTTTGTACATGAATTTGTAATCATCTTTTCTGTCTGAACGAATAGTAACTTTGTCCATTTTTTCCCTTTCTTTTTTCGTAATATATAATAATCTACATTCTTTTTGAAATACCCAGCGGATTATAAAATACTCCTTCTTTTATAACCTCATCGTATAAGTCTTCATCATTTTTAAAATCTTCTTCGGTGTACGGGTATAAATCTATACAAACCTCAAGTTCTGTTTCTATTTTACCGACAATAGGCCAGATGCTTTCTCGTTTGTTTTTGTCCTGTTTATCAAAAAGGGCAACAATTTCTATATCTTCATCTTCATGCTCTTGTCCGTCCAGATAAGCCCCAAACAGGTATAAGCCTTTGTAATCATTATATCTTTTTCTAAATGCTGCCGACAGAAGTTTTATAACCTCATGTACTTTTGTAGACATTTTAAACCCCTTATATTAATGCCGCAACTTCATCTGCTTTAACTGTATTTTGTTCTGATGTTTCTAAATTTTTAACCGAGACTGTATGGTTCTTAATTTCATCTTCGCCTAAAATAAGGGCGAATTTAGCTATTTTTGAAGCTTTTTCCAATTGTTTCATAAATTTTTTGTTTGCAAGATCTATTTCCACAGTTTTGCCTGCACTACGAAGCTTTTTAGCGAGTAAAAAAGCTTCCGGCAAATAGTTAGATACAACGTAGGCATCTATCTTTTCCGGCAGTATTGGCGGAAGAAGAGAGTTTAACCTCTCCATACCCATTGCCCAGCCGACTGCAGGCGTGTCTTCTCCGCCTAAATTTTTAACAAGACTGTCATATCTTCCGCCGCCGCATACAGCATTTTGAGAGCCCAGGTTGTTTGATTTTATTTCAAATACGGTTCTGTTATAATAATCTAAACCTCTGACAAGAAGCTTGTTTTCTGCATATTTTATACCCATCTTGTCAAGGTAAGATTTGAGTTCGCTGTAGTGCTCTGCGCATTCTTCACATATAAAGTCTGATTCTATTACTTTCTTAATTTCGGGTTTTTCGAAAATTTCCCTGCAAGATTCGACTTTACAATCCAAAAGACGAAGCGGATTTTTTTCATATCTGTTTTTACAATCATCGCATAGATTTTCAAATTCAGGTTTCAAAACCTCTTTAATTCTTTTTTTATAAGTATCACGACAAGCAGGACAGCCAAGAGAATTAATTTCTACAAGCAAATCATTCAGCCCAAGAGCCTTCAGATAGTCTACTGCAAGCATAATTACTTCTGCATCTGCAGCAGGCTGTTTTACTCCAAACATTTCAACACCAACCTGGTGAAATTGTCTTTGTCTTCCTGCCTGCGGTCTTTCGTATCTGAACATCGGGCCGTGATACCAAAGTTTTACAGGAGCGGAAAGTCTTGTCATTCCGTTTTCAATAAATGAACGCACAACTCCTGCCGTATTTTCCGGACGAAGTGTTAATGAGCGGTCGCTTTTTTCAAAAGTGTACATTTCTTTATTAACGATATCCGTGGTATCTCCAACTCCTCTGGCAAATAACTCTGTAGCTTCAAAAATCGGGGTTCTTATTTCTTTATAACCATATTTGCCAAACACATCAAGTGCAGTTTGTTCAAGTTTGTGCCAGGATGAAATATCCTGCGGCAGTATATCTTTTGTACCCTTTATAACGTTAATAATCTTAGCCATAAAGTCATTATAGCCATTCAAACTTCAATTGTCAAACGAAATTTTAAGGGAGTTATATAGCAAATTTCACATACCCCATGTCTTGCCTCAGGTGCTAACATGGGTTATGCGGAAAAATTAATCTGATTATTTTTATTTAAGCTATAATTATCTTATGGATAAGTCTTTTTGGAATATATATAAAATATTTTTTAAAATAGGATTGCTGCTTTTAGGCGGCGGGTACGTAATTTTACCGCTGCTTCAGTGCGAACTTGTTGATAAAAAAGGCTGGATTAACGGGGACGAATTATGCGAATATTATGCATTATCGCAGAGTTTGCCAGGGTTGATTGCGGCAAATGTTTCTATTTTTACCGGTTTTAAGCTTCAGGGGTATTTGGGTGCCATAGCCGCACTTGCAGGGTGTATCACGCCTGCATTTTTGTCTATAGTCATGGTAGCCAGTATATTGGCAAAAATAGTCAATAATTCAGTTATCCATTATGTATTCTGGGGTGTAGGTGTCGGAGTTGTAATCCTGCTTTTTTTAGCAGTAAAAGAGATGTGGGCAAGAAGTATTGTAGATAAATTTACCTGGTCAATATTTGCTTATGCACTGCTTCTCTCTGTGCTTAAGGTTTCTCCTGTATTTGTTATTCTTTCAAGTATTGCATTCGGGATTGTATATAAAATTACGGTTAAGCCGAAAAAGGAGAATGAATAATGCTTTTTGTTCAGTTAATATATGAATTCTTTAAAACAGGCTTGTTCTCTTTTGGCGGAGGGTATGCTACCTTGCCGTTTTTGTACCATATATCGGAAACTTACGGCTGGTTTACTGCTAAACAGTTGTCAGATATGATTGCGGTGTCGACTATTACTCCCGGGCCTTTGGGGGTTAATGTCGCGACTTTTGCCGGTTTTATGACATCCGGGATACTTGGCGCTTTTATTGCAACTACTGCAGTGATTTTACCGTCTTATATAATTGTTATTATTGTATTTAAGCTTCTTGAAAAATTCAGGCGAAATCGGCATGTTCAGGCCGCGATTTACGCTTTAAAACCTGCAGGGTGCGGTTTGTTGACCGCTGTAGGGGTGCAGATTTTCAGGGAAAATGTTACTAATATTTGGGCTGTAATTCTCTTTTTGGGGCTGCTGGCTTTAACGTTTAAAGCTAACAGAGATCCGCTTATCTACCTTGGTATTTCTGCTGTTTTAGGCATAGTGATAGGTTTTTGTCATCTTATATAATTTTTGTTTGTAATCATCTAAACAGACGAAATACAGCCGCCAAAAACGATTTACTTTTAAAAAGTCATGTGCTACAATACTTTTATAGAAGTTTTCTATGGTTTAGTGAGTATAAAAAAGGAGAGACACTATGACAGAAAAACGAGTATGGCTCTTCCATGAGGGTAACGCAAATATGCGTAATCTTCTTGGGGGTAAAGGTGCTAACCTGGCCGAAATGACCAATTTGGGGCTGCCTGTTCCTCCGGGATTGACTATTACAACAGAAACTTGTATGGATTATATCAATCACGGAAACAAAATGCCTGCAGGGTTAATGGATGAGGTAAAATATTACCTAAAAGAAGTTGAGGATGAAGCAGGAAAGAAATTCGGCGATGCTGAAAATCCTCTTTTAGTTTCTGTTCGTTCCGGTGCAAGACTTTCAATGCCTGGTATGATGGAAACAATTTTGAACCTTGGTTTAAATGACCAAACTGTCGAAGGTATGATTAAATTAACAAGCAATCCAAGATTCTGCTATGATTCATACCGTCGTTTCTTGACAATGTTTGGATCAGTTGCCTGGGATATCGACAGACAAAAATTTGAAGATTATCTCGACAAGATTAAAGAAGAAAAAGGTTATAAATCAGATACTGATTTGACTGCAGAAGATTGGAAATCTTTAATCGAACCTTACAAAGAATTGATTAAAAATGAAACAGGAAAAGAATTTCCACAAGATCCTTATGTACAGTTGGAAGAAGCAATTGAAGCTGTATTCAGATCCTGGAATATTCCTCGTGCGGTTGCTTACAGAAACCACTATAAAATCGACCATAACTACGGTACTGCTGTTAACGTTCAAACAATGGTATTCGGTAATATGGGCGATGATTGCGCAACTGGTGTTTCATTTACAAGAAACCCTTCAACCGGTGAAAATAAATTCTACGGTGAATATTTGACAAATGCGCAAGGTGAAGATGTTGTTGCAGGTATCAGAACACCTAAACCTATTGCGGAACTTGAACACGAAATGCCTGATTTGTACAGACAATACGTTGATATTGCCAAAAAGCTTGAAAAAGGCTATAAAGATGTTCAGGATATGGAATTTACTATTGAAAAAGGTAAATTATATATCCTTCAAACCCGTAACGGTAAAAGAACTGCAGCCGCTTCCGTAAGAATTGCCGTTGAAATGGCAGAAGAAGGCATTATTGATAAGGAAAGAGCAATAGAACTTGTTGATCCTAACCAGATTTATCAAGTATTGCTTCCTTGTTTTGATGTAGAAGCTAAAAAGAGCGCAAAACAAATCGCTAAAGGTCTTGCCGCATCTCCTGGTGCTGCTGTAGGTAAGATTGTATTTGATACCGAAGAAGCTGCTGAACGCGGTAAAAACGGTGAAAAAGTTATCCTTGTTCGTATCGAAACATGTCCTGATGACATTCACGGTATGATTGAATCTCAGGGTGTTTTGACACTCAGAGGCGGGATGACTTCTCACGCTGCCGTTGTTGCAAAAGGTATGGGTAAACCTTGTGTTGCAGGCTGCGAAGCTTTGCAAATTGATTTGAAAAACGAAACCCTGACAGCTGCTGACGGAACTGTATATCATAAAAATGATATTATTTCCCTCGACGGCGGTACCGGCGAAGTTATGGAAGGCGCTGTACATTTGGTTCCGCCAACTATGGATGAAAACTTCAAAAAACTCTTTACTTGGGTTAATGAAGTTAAAATCCTTGGCGTGAGAGCTAACGCTGATACTCCGGCTGATGTTGCAAAAGCACTTGAGCTTGGCGCGGAAGGCGTAGGGCTTTGCAGAACGGAACATATGTTTATGGCACCTGAAAGACTTCCTTGGGTTCAGAAGATGATTATTGCAGGCACTCCGGAAGCCAGAAAAGAAGCGTTGGATCACTTGCTTCCTATGCAGTACAGTGATTTCTACTCTATGTTCAAGGCTTTGGGCGACAAGCCTATGACTATCAGATTGCTGGATCCGCCGCTTCATGAATTCTTGCCTAACAAAGAAGAATTGATTGCAACTGTTGCAACAAAGAAAGCTTTGGGTCAGGATTATAAAGCTGATGAAGAAATGCTTAACTTAGTTGAAGCGATGTCTGAATCTAACCCTATGATGGGCTTGAGAGGATGCCGTTTGGGCTTGATGTATCCTGAAATTAACGAAATGCAGGTAAAAGCTATTTTCTATGCTGCTTGTGATTTGGCTAAAGAAGGATTGAAAGTTAAGCCTGAAATCATGATTCCTCTTGTAGGACACGTAAATGAACTTAAAGAAGCAAGAAGCGTTCTTGAACGTGTTGCTCAGGATGTTATGAGAGAAAAAGCTGTAGAAATTGACTATATGTTCGGTACGATGATTGAAATTCCTCGTGCTGCTCTGACAGCTGATCAGATTGCAAAATATGCCGAATTCTTCTCATTCGGTACTAACGACCTGACTCAGATGACATTCGGGTTCTCAAGAGATGATGCGGAAGGTAAATTCTTACACAAGTATGTTGATGATAAGATTTTACCTGCTAACCCGTTCCAGACACTTGATCAGGAAGGTGTCGGTCAGTTAATGAAAATTGCTTTGGATAAAGCATTAACTGTAAGACCTCATCTGAAACGCGGTATCTGCGGCGAACACGGCGGCGATCCTGCTTCTGTTAAATTCTGTCACAGAATCGGTTTGAACTATGTTTCATGTTCACCGTTCAGAGTTCCGCAGGCAAGACTTGCTGCAGCTCAGGCGGTAATCGAATTCAAACACAGTAAAGAAGAAGAAGGCCCGCTCGGTTGTAAGTAGACCTTTTATAAAAAGTAAGAGGAGCTCCGCATCAAGCGGGGCTCTTTTTTGTGTTAAATAGCTGTAATATTTAAGGGGATTTATATAGCAAATTCAAAAGATACTATAAAAAGTCAGTCATTCTGAGGCTGAAAGCCGAAGAATGAAGCAAAATATCATTTTTCGCAGGTGAATGACATAAGCGGTGGGATTTATGGCATAACTAAGATTAGAATTTAGTAAATTAATTTTTCTGTAGAAATAACTCCCCATCCCAATCTCCCCAAAGCAGGGGAAGGAGTAAATGCGCTGCTTTTTCTCCTTGGTTGTTCGCGTTTTACGAGTTCCAGAGCATTGCCCTGCGGCAATACTCTTCACTCTACGCTCACAATCC
>CALUUU010000108.1 GCA_944324035.1 Candidatus Gastranaerophilales bacterium | reverse complement strand
ATGTCACAAAAGCAGAAGTAACAAACAATGCGGATTGGCTTCATAAAATGAGCTTTGTTGAACTTTTAAAACTTTCGGCTCAAATTACCGTAGCTCAAATGATGACAAGAGATGATTTTGCGAAACGCTATGCAGAAGGCCGTCCTATTTCCGTTCACGAATTTTTCTATCCTTTAATGCAGGCATATGATTCTGTTGTAGTAGACGCTGATATAGAACTCGGGGGAACCGACCAGAGATTTAACACTCTTTTAGGAAGAGATATTCAAGCAGCATATGGCAAAAAATATCCTCAAATGGTAATGCTTCTGCCGCTTTTGGAAGGAACAGACGGCGTTGTTAAAATGTCAAAGACATATCCGGAACACTGTATTTCCCTAACCGACAGTGCAAAAGATATGTTCGGCAAGCTGATGAGCATACCTGATACATTAATTACAAGATACTATGAACTTCTGACAGACGTATCAGACGAAGAATTGAAAACAATCGACGAGCAAATCAAAACAAATGCCATAAATCCTCGTGATATAAAATTGAAACTTGCACACACAATTACAGAAGAATACCACGGCAAAGACGGCGCGGACAAAGCTCAGGAAGAATTTATAAATGTCGTTTCAAACAAAGGTATTCCTGAAGATATTGAAGAAGTTAAAATTGAAAACGGCAAAAATATAATTGATATTCTTGTAGATTTGAAATTTGTTCAAAGCCGCGGTGAAGGCAAGAGATTAATTCAGGGCGGCGGTGTAAAAATTAACGGTGAAAAGATTGCCGATATGGCTTATACCGTAGAAATTTCAGACCCTGTAATATTACAGGCAGGCAAAAGAAAATTTGCAAAACTTATAAAATAAGGCATAATTAATGTTTGATGTAATAAAACGCGGAATTACAAAAGTCAAAGAAGATATACAGGTAATTTACGACAAAGATCCTGCCGCAACAAATCTGCTGGAAGTAATCCTTTGTTATCCGGGGCTGCATGCACTTATAGCATACAGGTTTGCTCACAGATTATACAAATGGCATATTCCTTTAATTCCGCGAATAATTTCGTATATAACAAGGATTATTACCGGCATTGAAATCCATCCGGCAGCAAGAATAGGCCGCCGATTTTTCATTGACCACGGAGAAGGGGTTGTCATAGGTGCAACGACAATCATCGGGGATGATGTTTTAATCTATCAGCAGGTAACTCTTGGCGGAACAGGAAAAGAACAAGGCAAACGCCACCCTACCCTCGGTAACGGAGTAATTGTCGGAGCCGGAGCAAAAGTTTTAGGCAACATAACTCTCGGGGATTATGTGAGAGTCGGAGCTGGCTCGGTTGTTGTGGAAGATGTTCCGGAATATTCAACTGTTGTAGGAATTCCCGGAAGAATTGTGCGTAGAAAAATTAAAGACAAAAACGGTGTTCTAATGCACAACAGAATTCCTGATCCTATAAAATGTGAACTGAACAGATTAAAATATGAATTACAAGACTTAAAAGAAAAAATTGAACAAGAACATTAATTTTTGAATTTATAAATTCAGAATGACAGGTTATATTATTTTCCTGGATTGCTTCAACGCTGCGCCTCGGATTATTCGGGTTGTCGCCGGAGTAACGTCCGGCTCCAACTTGCGGGTTCGCTTCGCTACACCCTTCCGAAAATCCGATTTCGCAATGACGGGTTTTGAAGTCATCCTGAGCGAACGCGAAGGATCTCTTTTACATGAGATTCTTCGGCTTTCAGCCTCAGAATGACATTAGCGCTGCTAAGACAACGCAGCGTATTTACTCCTTCCCCTGCTTGGGGAAGGCTGGGATGGGGAGTTATATTTTCGTGAAAAAGTATTCAAATAGATATGTTCCCGATTATACTCGACACAAGAACCGGAAAATTCGGATATAGTTCAAGTGAACAGAATTTAACACGTGAAGAAATCAAATCAAAATGTGCAAACCCGACAGTAGCCAACGCCAGAGGATATTATTGCACAATGTTGATTATGTATGACGGCTGGGAAATAAGAGATGATTATCCGTATGAAAAACTATTCTAATAACCAGTTAATACTACACATTTATTAACATTAATGGAAAAATTAACATATTTTAACTAAAATGTTACCATAGGAGAATAGCTATGGAATTTTTATTAGACGTCTTATACATATTTGTAGCGCTTTATACAATTTACTTTTTAGCGCTTGCGTTGAGAAATCTCAACGATACTCCGTTTAGAAGAGAATTGCGTTACTCGTCGTATGAGGATAAAGAAAATCTTGCAGTTGTTGTTTATGCTCACAATAACAAAAAAACTCTTGCAAATTTAATCCATCAGTTAAAATCCCAGGATTATCCGATTAATAAGTTCAGGGTATTTGTTCTTCTTGATAACTGTACAGACGGTTCCCAAGATATGTTTGTTGAAGAAAATTTCATTCATGTTATTGATATAAAAGGCGTTGGTACAATTGGTAAAGATCAGGCAATAGCTACTCTTCTCGAAAAATTATCCGATAACGATTATATAGATTCATACGTATTTTTGGATGCAGACAGAAGTATCGCAACAAATTTCCTTTCAATAGTTAATGCCGCTTTGAAAAAGCAAAATGTTATAAGCGGGGAAACTGTTATTGAAATCGACTGTCTTGGAATTGTTGACAGAATAAAAGCTTCTTATCAGAAATATCATATGAACTTTCTAAGACGTGCGCGTTCGCTTTTCGGCCTTGCAGCTCAAGCTGATTCCGGCGTGTTTATTATTAAAAGTTCTATCGTAAAAGAAATAGGGGACGTTGATTTTAAAGATATTAATTCTGAATTAAAATACAGCCTTCTGCTTTCAAGAATTAAATGCAGATGTACTTATAATCCTAATATTCAAACGATTGTACATCCTGCAAACTATGTTTTCAGAAAGCCAAGAATTTCATACAGATTAGATTTATTTAAAAATTGTATTCCGCAATTGTTTACAAAAAATATTGTATTCACTGAACATGCGCTTTCTCTTTTATACCCGAATATATGGCTTTTATTAATTATATATTTTGGTGTTATGAAATATTCTTTAAGCTACCATTTTATTGTTGACTTTAAAATTGTGTTGCTGAGCTTTTTAGTTCTTATCGCCGCATTTGGCTTAAGCTTAATAAATGCAAAAATGACAATTAAAGAAATCGGGTATTTATGCTTATATCCTGTATATTCTATTTGCCATATTATAGCAAATTTCCCGCCTATAAGGTTTGTCGTAAATAAAATAATGAACAGAGAAGACGAAAATAAAAATTCTGAAAAATTTGTGGTTGATGTCATTGTAACAGTCGGCAGAAATAATCTAAACTGCAAATTGGAATTTATATCACAAGACGGTTTATCAAAAATTAAATTTATTTATAAAAATAAAACTTACACAACTTCTTCACATTTAAGAATGATAGATGCCTTGCAGGAATTAAAACTGAAACTGGATGATTACGGATTTATTTTAAGAATTTGCAACTGCTGCTCGCATTTCAAACCTTGCGTTGACGGAACAACAAATATGCTCAGAGGCTACTGCGACAGCGAATATCCGAGTCCTTCCCTGGGCGAACAAAAACCTACCCTTGTATGGAACACCTGTTCCGCTTTTACACCGGCAAAATTAAATAATATCATTGCCGAAATGGTAAGTGAAAGCGAAAAACAAACCGAAGCAAAATAAGTTATCTATACCGCAATTCCGGCAAGGATGTCTTTGAGCATATAAAATGAACCGCAAATAATAGTTAACTGCCCGTCATACAGGTTAATTTCATCTAAAGACTTGAATTGTTTCACAGGATACTTGCAAGCTGCTTGAAGGATTTCAAAATCAACAGAACCCGGGTAATCAAAATGATTTAAATAGATTTCGTCCCCTTCAGAGAATAATATATCCATCATTTTTTCATAATTTTTTGTTTTCAAACAGCCGAATATAAATCTGCGTTCCCGGTTTTGGAAATACATATCCAAACTTTCTCTTAAAGCAGAGGCTCCGTTTGGATTATGCGCCGCGTCAATTAAGATATTTTTATCTGCAAGATATTCAAATCGGCACGGATGCTTTACGTTGTGCAAACCTTTTAAAATAATTTCTTCTGGAATTTTCGGGTAAACAAGTTTTATCGCAGCAAGTGCAAGCGAAAGATTTTCCTGCTGATATGTTCCTTTTAGAGCAAGCTCCGAAGTATCTTCAAACGGCGCCACCATTACAAAAAGCGAATTACATTCGTCGGCTTTGTCTTTTATCGCCTCGTAACCCTCACAGGTTACAACAGGACAGCCCTGTTTTATAATACCTGCTTTTTCAAATGCAATTTTATCTTTTGTATTTCCCAGACGCTCCGTGTGATCCAAATCAATATGAGTAATGATTGAGCAAAGATTTGACTTTATAACATTTGTTG
The DNA here is from genome assembly GCA_944324035.1 of Candidatus Gastranaerophilales bacterium. Taxonomy (GTDB): domain Bacteria; phylum Cyanobacteriota; class Vampirovibrionia; order Gastranaerophilales; family Gastranaerophilaceae; genus UBA1221. Next base: position 2,953 of record CALUUU010000108.1, on the reverse strand, counting down.
CATCAAACCTTCCGCCCAAACCTGTTTCAAGAACTACAACATCAACATTGTTGTCTGCAAAGTATTTGAACATCACAGCAGTCAGAATTTCAAATTCTGTTAAGTGAATTTCATTTTTATCAGCAGCTTCAACGATTTCAAAAACATATTTGGCAAAATCTGTGTCCGAAATGTCTTCCCCGTTAATTTTAATTCTTTCAGTGTATTTAAAAATATGCGGACTTGTGTATAATCCGACATTCATGCCTGCTTCCTGCAAAACAGAAGCAATAATTGCACACACAGACCCTTTGCCGTTAGTTCCGGCAACATGAAAACATTTTAACTTGTCCTGGGGATTTCCTAATAATTTCAAAACAGCAGAAATTCTATCCAAACCCAAATTTATATAAAATTTTCCCTGCGATGTAAGCAGATTTACAGCATCATTATAACTTTTTTCCATACCCCAAGTTTATTTCAAGCAGAATTTATTATCAAGCAGAAATATCTTTAATCTGCTCAACAATTTGCTGAACACCATCATACTTTGCAAGCCTTAGCGCATTATTTTGAAGCTCATGCAATTTTTCAGGATTATCAAGTAAAAAGGTTATTTTTTCTCCTAAACGGGTTTCATCTGTTTCGCTGTCCTCAAGATACAATGAAGCTTCCATGTTAACCATAAATTTTGCATTCTTTCTCTGATGGTCGGCTGCAGCATGCGGATACGGGATTAAAATTGAGGCAAGACCTGCCGCTTCAATTTCTGATATACTCAATGAACCAGCTCTGGATACCGCGATATCAGAAGCTTTTAAAATTGTTACCATATCCTCAAAATACGGTTTTACAAGCAGATTATTATCGGATTCGTACCCGGGATAAAATCTTATTAACTGCTCAATTACCCTTTCAAAATTTTTCTTGCCGGTTTGAAAAATAATCTGCAGGTCGTATTCTTTCCGTAACCTTTCAACAAGACTGACAAAGGCGTCGTTTATTGTTCTTGCACCCTGTGAACCTCCCATAACGCATATCGTCAGCTTATCTTCAAGACCAAGATTTTTTCTTGCCTCTTCTTTTGTCAAACTTTTAAACTCCGGGCGGATAGGATTGCCGTTTATATAATAATTTTCATTATTAATAAATTCGTGTGCGCTGAAAAACGCAAGAGAAACAGCTTTAGCATGCGGCGCAAGTTTTCTTGTTACAAGCCCGGGCTGTGCGTCGCAATCGTGCATCATATATGGTTTATTTAAAAATCTTGCAGCTATCATAACCGGTGCCGAAACATAACCGCCTGTACCAAATATTCCATCAGGCTTATATTTCAAGATATAAAAACCAGCTCTTATAACCTCTGCAACAAGCTGAAAGCCCCATTTGATAAAATCAAAATTAAAGCTTCGAGGCATCCCATGGACGTAAACCGGCAAAAAATTATATCCTTTTGATTTAACAATATCAAATTCAAGATTGGAAGGATTACCGATATAATAAATTTCCTCTCCTTCTTTAACAAGTTCATCTGCAACAGCAACTGCAGGGTAAATATGTCCGCCGGTGCCTCCGCCGGTTATAAAATAAAATTTTTTAGACATCTTCGGCATTCCTTATCCTTTTAATTCTTTTCTTTGAAATATTCAGCAAAATTCCAATCATACAAAGAGAAACAATCAATGATGACCCGCCGTAGCTTATAAACGGAAGCGGCACACCTGTAGTCGGGAAGAAAGAACTTGCAACACTGATATTCAAAAATGCCTGAAATCCTATAGAAAAAGTTATCCCGACAGCAAGTAATTTCCCGAACATATCAGGACAGCGCGTTGCAATAATAAAACCTCTGTGTATTAATGTCCAGAAAAGTCCGATTATCAAAACACATCCAACCCATCCGAGCTCCTCTGCAATAATTGCAAAAATAAAGTCCGTATGACATTCAGGAAGATAAGACAATTTTTGAATAGACCCTCCGTATCCGACACCAGTCAAACCTCCGGATGCAAATGCAATTAAAGATTGAATAATATTATAACCTGCCCCCTGCGGATCCAGTTCCGGATGCTGCCAGGTTGTAATACGCTGCATCTGGTATGGCTTTATAATAGTTGTTGCGGCAATAATTATAGAAAATATACCGGCTCCCAAACAGCTAAAAAACAATTTCAATGAACCGCCGGCACTCAAAAACATTACAACTGATGTTGCCATAAGTAAAATTACCATAGACAAATTCGGCTGGTTAAAAATCAAACCCAGCATTATGATAATAGGAATAAAAGCACTTGTCCATTTTGCCTGATCAAACAAATCAGCATCTTTTTTCATAGCTGCAGCCAGCATTAAAATCACTGCAGGTTTTGCAAATTCAGAAGGCTGCAATTGGAAACCCAAAAGATTTATCCATCTTTTTGCGCCGTTAACAGTTACACCCAGCGGCGTAAAATCAACCAGAATTAAAAGAACAATAATTATACATCCGAAAATAACACTCCAATCAGCGAGTTTTTTATAATCGTAATTTGTAAAAAATTTTAATCCGATAAACCCGACAACAAAACAAATCAACTGCTTAAACAAAAACTGAGCAGGATTTCCGCCTTCTTCAAGACACTTAGGAGCTGAAGCGGAAAAAATTGCCAAAAACCCGATAATAACAAGAAATGCCACAGTAATTAACAATGCCCTGTCCGGTGCAGACATTATTATACTTTGGGTATGACGGATTTTATCTTCGCCGTTTTTTTCTCCAAATCTATCAGATCTTCGATAAGACATATTCTTTAAAAACTCTTCCTCTTTCTTCATATCCGCTGAACATATCAAAACTTGCACAGGCAGGAGATAACAAAACTACATCAGGATGAAGTTCTATTGATTTGTCAACTGCACTCTGCAAAGAATTTTCTCTTATTATATTTTCAAACCCGCTTTGTTTAAGATTTTCTTCAAATCTTTCAGAAGCTTC
>CALUUU010000107.1 GCA_944324035.1 Candidatus Gastranaerophilales bacterium | reverse complement strand
AGAAGACTTTCGGCAGCCTCAACAACAGTTACATCTACCCCGAAAGATGCAAAAATTCTTGCCCATTCAACACCTATTGCACCTGAACCCACAATTACAATACTCTTTGGGAGTTCTTGTAAGTTCAAAACATCATCAGAACTTAAAACTCTGTCATGGTCAAATTCCAAACCCTTAAAAGTTCCGGGTTCAGAGCCTGCTGCACAGATTATTTTCCGGCAGGTATAAGTTTCACCGTTTGCGGTAACTGTATTTTTATCTTTTATGGATGCTTCGGCATTAATAACAGTAATTTTGCTGTTTTTAATCATAAGTTCAAGAGATTTTCTAAGTTTTGAAACAATCACATTTTTACGCTCCATAACTTTTTGAAAATCAAGAGAAATATCAGATACGTTAATACCTAAACTTTCAGCACATTTAAGTTCATCAAAAACTTCTGCGCTGTGCAAAATTGCTTTTGTCGGAATACATCCACGGTTAAGACAAACACCGCCGATACAATCTTTCTCAAATAAAACTACACTCAAACCCTTCTTAGCTGCGTGCAGGGCCGCGGTATAACCGGCAGGACCTGCACCAACAATTCCTATATCGTATATCATTAAATATCCTGTATATTAAAATCTTTTTGTACTGCTTCCTTCTGATGAAAAGCCTGAACCGAAGTTAATTCTTCCGAAATTCCAATATGAATTTGGGTCATTTCTTTCAGTACCAAGACGGAATTTTCTTTCTTTTTCAGATGTTTTCGATACTGTTGCTTCCTGCTGGGCATTCATATTTGCCTGCTGTTGAGCATAATACACTGCCGGATCAACAGTAGAGGAATATAATACGGTACCTCCTGCAAAGGCAGCCGGTGCAAAGCATAAGATACTTAATATAATTGCAAATTTTTTCATATCAGTACTCTCCTTTGTATTTTCATTATACATTTATTTAAAGGAATTTCAAGACTGAAAATTGACAACATGTTACCAAATCGTAACATATGTATTTTTATTTTATGAAGTTTTATAATAAAAAATATGCATAAAAGATTACCGGAATACCTGAAAAAACCTATTATTAACACTGACACAACAAAAAATGTCAGACATATTTTAAAACGCCACTGTCTTAACACGGTTTGTGAAAACGCAAGGTGCCCGAATAAAAATGAATGCTATACCAAAAACACCGCAACTTTTCTTATTATGGGAACAGCCTGCACCAGAAACTGCCGCTACTGCAACATTTCCTGCAAAAAACCCGAACCGCTTGATACAAATGAACCTTTACATGTTGCTCAGGCCGTAAAAGATTTAGACCTGAAATACGCTGTTATAACATCGGTTACACGCGATGACTTACCGGACGGCGGAGCTGAACACTTTGCAAAATGTATTGAAGAAATCAGAAAACTTTCTCCGGATACAAAAATAGAAATTTTAACTCCTGATTTTAAGGGGGATGCAAACGCCCTGAATACAATCATTTTTGCATATCCTGATGTGTTTAACCATAATATAGAAACGGTTAAAGAGTTATTCAAAACAGCTCGTCCGCAAGGAAATTACGAACGTTCACTAAATGTTCTTAAATATATAAAATCAAATTCTGATATCCCGACAAAATCAGGATTAATGGTAGGTTTGGGCGAAACAGAAGAACAAATTGAAGAAACTTTATATGATTTGAAAAACGCCGGCTGTGATATTGTGACTATCGGACAGTACATTCAGCCTTCCAAAGAGCATCTTGAGGTTGTAAAATATTATACTCCTGAAGAATTTGAAAAATTACAAAAACTTGCTCAAAAAATCGGAATTAAGCACTATCAGATTAACCCGCTTGTGAGAAGTTCATACCGCGCTGCGGAAATGGTTTAGTGATATTTAATTTGCGCCATTTTTGAGGCAAACACCTCATCAAATTCTTCTTGTGTAAGGATTTTTAACGGATTCATTCTGCCAAGATGAAATACCGGACTAACCGCTTCAAAATCCCCCTTGGCAAGCATTTTAGCTATATTTAAATCCTCTTCGGTTTTAAAAATTTTTACAACATCATCCGCGCTGATTTGTCCTGTATTATATTTTTCAAACCAGTGATGGTGCTCAATCTGGTTAAGAACACGTTCTTTTATTTTTTCAGGAAAATTATAATTATTTAAGAGCAATTCTGCTTCTTTGCGGCTGTCTATAGCGTGACCCGGTGTTATCATATTGCCTTTTTTGCCAAAATCGTGCATTAATGCCGTAAGTTTAAGAACTTTTTTCCCTTCCGGAGATAAATTTTTGTACAAAGGATTGTTCATTGCACTTTGTAATACCTTAAGTGAATGGATATCCACGGAATAAATATGAGTCGGGTGCTGAACCTTTCCGATTGTCATATTAAATTCCGGAAATTCTTTTACTACGGAGTCAAGTGCCTGTTTGATACTTGTATCTTTAATCGCAGCCCCGTTCTGTTTGTAAAATTTTTCTATAAGTCCTTTTATTTGCTTTTCCTGAACTGTTTTACATTCTCCTACAGCAAGATTTGGAATACCATCAATATCGCCGTATCCGATTTTTAGATTAAACTTTGCCAGAATATTTCTTTGTTCTTCATGAGGGATATCCGCCAAAGTTTCTGCTATATCCTGTATGAATCGGCCGCGCTGATATTTCAACGGAATACCTTCTCTGCCAAATTGTCCAAAATCAAATGTCTTAAAAGCTTTTTCAAATTCAGGGCTGCTGCCATCCAAAAAAGTATTCAATAATGATTTTGCATTCTGTAATACCACGCTGTCACCCGTATTATCAACTATTTCTTTTAATATTTTACCACGAAAAACAGGTGGAGTCGAAACTGCTGAATGCAATACTTTTGAACCTTTTGTTGCTTCTGAATTTATTATATGTTTTAAAAAACCAATTGTGCCGTTTATTTTAACCATAAAATTTCTTCATTTTTCCCTATAATATAATAAAGTATTTGCCGGTTAAAAATTTGCGTAAATTTCATTAACCTCAAAAATTTTATTTTTGCTTTGATGAAAATTTGTTTTTAGTCAAACAGACTACTAAGTTTCCCGTTTGTTATTTTGTTGCCGAACTCTATTATATCATCGGAATATTTGTCGCCTGAAAGCAGACCCTTTATGATTTCAGCAAGACATTCTTCCGCATTTGTTTCAGCATAATCAGAAACTTTCGTGGCAGCTTTCAAATCTTCATTTGAAATTGATGCCGGATTGGTAAAATTAGTACTTTCAGACGGAACAATCTGCCTGCTGTGCCAGTTATGCCCCAATTCATGAAATATACCGCTTTCAAATCCAATTGCTGTTTTGGTTTGAATGTTTGGCTCGAAAGCTGTATGGTATTTCGTTTTGAGCTTTAATAAATACGGGCGGATACCTTCCTGAAAATCCATTATGGATATATTGTTTAAATCCCCGAGAATTCCGGCTTTTGTTCCGTATTTTAAGCGCAAATCATTATCGCAGAATATTTCGTACACCAAACGATTTTCGCGTTCCTGAGCATGAAATAATAATGATGTAAAATCCTGTTTGGCCTTAAAGGTTAATTTACCCTGCTGAAACAGGCGGTAGTAACGGTTAAGTGTATCTTCATACTTGTATTTGCAGAAAATATTTATTCTGTCAAAATTTTTGCTATCTTTTGTAATTTGTCCGTTATTATTGTATTTATTTATAAAAGCTGCAATTTCATTATCAAGTACATCATAGTTGTTTTTGTTTAAAACAAGTGTTCTTGAAGCATATTTATTCTTTTTAATATCATAATACATGAACATATCACATAACGGAACTTTAATACCTTTTGACGCTGTTACCTTTGCAAAGAATACATTATCCGGGACTGTAATTTTCCCCCGGGTTCTGTTTAGTGCTCTTGTAATACTTAAATTAACTTGATTAGCAATATCAAGGAACTCAACATCAAAGTTTTTTATTTTTAATATTTTTTTTGCATATTCTACTGCCTCTTCCATAGACTTTGCTTTTTTATATTTAATTGGTTGAAATACATCCGCCTGCGGAGTTTTCAAAAGTATGTTTTCTGTTTTTTCTGCAGCATGTTGTTCCACTTTTGATGACACGCTATTTCCGGCATTCAAAACTTTGTGTTCGACGTTTTGTACTATTTTATTAATTAAAGTCATGAGTAAATGTCCTTATTTGCTAAATATAAAAACACTGTCAAAAAATTTTTTGACAGTGCCTTTTAAATTTTTTATTTACTTTATTCCTGATCAAGCAAACTGCCTTGTTCTACATTAGAATTTGCTTCGGCTTCTGCTTTCATATTGTCTTTTATGATTGTTTCATCGTTATCAGGATTTACAATTTTGTTAACCGAACATACAGTATCGTTGCCTACAAGATTTTGAGCTCTGACGCCGGTTGCAGGTCTGCCCTGACGTGAAATTGAACCTGCATTTAATCTTGTTACAACACCGCTTGCAGTAACCATCATAATATCATCAGTTTCTTTCACTATTGTCAGTGCAACAAGTCTTGATGAAGATGATTTAAATTTGGTTGCAATAAGTCCCAATCCGCCTCTGTTTTGGGTTCTGAATTCAGAAAGCTTAGTACGTTTACCGAAACCGTCTGATGTCACAACTAACAAGTCAGCATCATAATCTCTTGGAACAATATCACATCCTATAATTTCATCTCCACTTCTGAGTTTCATTGAAGTAACACCTCTTGCGCTTCTGCCGAGCGGTCTTAAATCCTGGATAGGGAATCGTATTGCCATACCGCATGAGGTTCCGATGATAATTTCATCTTTTTCAGTTGCAAGTTTTACCCAGCACAGGCTGTCGCCTTCATCCAAACCTATTGCAATAATACCGTTGCGTCTTATGTTTGTAAAGTTATCCAATCCTATACGTTTGATGTAACCTTTTTTGGTCAGCATAATAAGGTTCAAATCAGGTGAGAACTGGCTTACAGGAACTACTGCCGTAATTGTTTCATCCTGATCTATCGGAAGAACATTAACTATCGGCAAACCTTTTGACTGGCGTCCGCCTTCAGGGAAGTCGTAAACATTCAGACTGTAAACTGTACCTTTAGATGAGAAGAACAGAACTTTATCATGCATCATTGCAGTAAAGAAGTGCTGAATATCATCATCTTCTTTTGTTTTAATGCCTGATTTGCCGCGTGTTGCACGGTTCTGGCGTTCGAATGTATCAAGAGAAATACGCTTTAAATATCCCTGATGAGTAATAAATACAGCCATCGGAGTATTCGGCGTTAAATCTTCAATGGTAACTTCTCCCTGTTCCGGAAGAATTTGTGTTTTTCTGTCATCTCCGTATTTTTCTTTATCTTCAAGCAATTCGCCTTTGATAATATCAAGAATTTTCTGACGGCTTGCAAGAATATCTTCGTATTCTGCAATTTTCTTTAACAGCTCGTCATATTCAGCCTTAACTTTATCCTGTTCCAAACCTGTCAATCTTCTCAATTGCATTTCAAGGATTGCGTTTGCCTGGTCAGCGTCAAGCCCGAACCTGCTCATTAAGCCTTCACGCGCTTCATCAGTTGTTTTGGATTTTTTGATAAGTTCAATAACTTCATCAATTGAACCCAATGCAATAATCAAACCCGCCAAAATGTGGGCGCGGACTTTTGCTTTTTTCAGGAAGAAAATAGTTCTTCTTGTAACAATTTCAACCCTGTGTTCAACAAATTCACTCAAAACTTCGTATAAATTCATTAGCCGAGGCTGTTTGCCGCAGAGTGCAAGCATATTCACACCGAAAGTCGTTGAAAGCTGGGTGAATTTGAATAAATTATTTTTAACAACATCCGGTTTAGCGTCACGTTTAAGTTCAATTACGATACGCATACCTTCTCTGTCGGATTCATCGCGGATATCTGAAATACCGTTAATTCTCTGGTCTTTAACAAGTTCAGCAATTTTTTCAATAAGCATAGACTTGTTAACCTGATAAGGAATTTCAGTTACAACTATTGCAGTACGGCTCTGACGGCCTGCACCGCCTGCTATTTCTTCAAAATTAGCTACGGCCTGCATTTTTATTGAGCCTCTGCCGGTTTCGTAAGCCTGCTTGATGTCATTTAAGCCTATGATTGTTGCCGCAGTCGGGAAATCAGGCCCCTTAATATATTCCATCAATTCTGATACCGTAATATTCGGATTATCAATTAATGCGATTACGCCGTCTACAACTTCTGACAAATTGTGAGGCGGAATATTGGTTGCCATACCTACCGCGATACCTGAACATCCGTTTAAAAGAAGCATAGGAAGTCTTACAGGCAATACGGAAGGTTCCTGCAAAGAACCGTCAAAGTTTGGTTCAAATTCTACAGTTTCGCAATCAATATCAGCAAGCATTGACTGGGTAATCTTATGCATACGGGCTTCTGTATAACGCATAGCAGCAGCCCCGTCACCGTCAACAGACCCGAAGTTTCCGTGTCCGTCAACAACAAGGTATCTTGTATTAAAATCCTGAGCCAAACGCACCAAAGCTTCATAAACAGAACTGTCACCGTGAGGGTGGTATTTACCGAGAACTTCACCAACAATACGGGCACATTTCTTAAACGGTTTATCAGGAGTCATTCCAAGCTCGTTCATAGCGTACAAAATACGTCTGTGAACCGGTTTTAAGCCATCTCTTACATCAGGAAGCGCACGTCCTACAATTACGCTCATTGCATAATCAATATAGGAACGTTTCATTTCTTCCCTGATATTAACCTGAATAATCTTACCGTCATCAAACATATTCTGTTGGCTCATTGATACCATCTCTCCCTAATTCTGCTAATTCTATGCTTATATAATAGCACAAATATACGTTTAATGGTAATTTTAACAGAAAATTTACAAAATAAGCGCAAAAGCCGGCTAAAATCTACAAGCTCAAAATATTGCATATGCTGATAATTTTATTTAAAGTTTGTATGGATAATCGTCTTTTATCTGCCAGCCGTCATATTGAATAAGGGCGGAACAGCTTGCTTGTGCGTGCGGACTGTTTTCTGCATTAATGCAGTATCTCATCAGCTGCTCTCTGGTTGTGACATTGAAAGTGGCATTGCCACCGGCTTTAAATTTAAAAGATTTATTTCTTTCATATTTTACTGCGAAAGCAAATATATCTTTGTTACTTTCATTAGGTTTACCCAGACAATTTATATCATATTTTAAATGAAGCCATCCGGCTACACCATTTGACCCCCCAGGCAGTATACTAAAGCAGCCTCCATCCATAAAGACATATACAGGAAATCTATAATAATTGCTCGGATATAAAAGAGTTGATAATTGAGTGCACATACCTTCTGATTTTGAATCATTATATGAACATTCCTTTATTCCGGTAAAATATGGAAATAGATACTTATTAACAAATGTAGTTATTTGTTCACCGCTGTTTTGTTTTGTGGGGAAATCCCAATATTCCATTTC